>JBGQIT010000078.1:0-9417 GCA_041498575.1 Gemmatimonadaceae bacterium | reverse complement strand
CTGCAATGATGTCGGGACCGTCGACCGCAACCTTCCAGTCACTGCCCGTAGGCGTCTACAAGCTCTACTTCGATCTCTCGGAACTGAGCGAGCCGCTCGTTCCTCGCACACCGGTTCCATTGTTGATCGTGAGCGGGAAGGATTCGAAGTCGATCACCATCACGCTCGACCCGCGTCCGATCCGCATGTGGAATGGTTCCGGAACGCGCGGCGGCACGCAGAAAAACGAAGCGCCACCCGCGGATAAGAAGCCCGACGCACCTACAAACCAGAAGCAATTGTGAGCGGCTCACGGAAAGCGCGCGTTCGGATGTTCGCGCTGGCGTGCGCGGCGCTGCTCTCGGCGTGCCTCAAGTCGACGGAGCCGCAGCCGTCGCTGCTGCAGCTCAATGGGTCGTGGATTTATACAGGCGTCCAAACGGGTCCGGTGCGCGAGACGCTCACCGGAACGCTGACGATCTCGCGCGAATCCGGGACGAGCTTTCAGGGGCAGCTCAATCTTCAGGGTGTGAACTCGCAAACGGGACAGACCAGACTGCTGAGCGGTCTCGTGAGCGGATCGGAAAGTGGCACGGACGTGATAGACTTCGATGCGAATCTGGAAGCGACTCCGCGTCGTCACGTAGGGCAGATCGTCGCTGATACAATCACCGGGACCTGGGTCGGATCATCATCCGACGGGACCATGTCTTCCGGAACCTTCAGAGTTGAACGGGAGACGAGATGACACGTGTACGACTTGGCGCCAGTGTGATCGCGACGCTTATCGGCTTGTCGATGGCGGCGTCTCCGGCGTCCGCGCAGTGCACGGCCAGCGGCGCTCCCGCCAGCTGTGGTGTTCCCGGCAGCGTCTCCATGACCGCGGGTCGTGTCGTACAGCTTCAGATGAGCGCGGGCTCGACGGCGCTAACGGCTCCGACGCCCGCCGATTTCGACGCAGGATTCAACGCCACTAGCGGGCCCACGCTTACGGTCAGTGCCAATGCTTCGTGGACGCTATCCGTGCGCGCTGCCGCGGCAACGTGGACCGCGACGAACACTTCGCCGGGAGCCCCCGCACGGACTACCAAGCCGGCCGCGGATCTCAAGTGGAGCACTGCTTCGAACGGATCGTTCGTCTCATTGACGACGAGCGATGTAAATCTCATCACGGGATCGGCGACAGCGAGCGATGCCACGACCCTCTATTTCCAGACGCTCTACGCCTGGACGCTGGATACGCCCGGCAATTACAGCATGTCGATCGTTCTGACGCTGACTTCTCCGTGACTTTAAAGTCACGTTGCGTTAACGATAAAGTCATGTAATAGCGGGACTTGGCCGCAAACATACAGTTGCCGAAGGGGTCCTCCAGAGTCCTTCTAATACAAGGCGGGAGAACCGCCTTGCATCTCTAACCGCTGCAGGAGAACCGATGTCACGCAACAAAAAGGGTTTTACCCTCATTGAGCTTTTGATCGTAGTCGTCATCATCGGCATTCTTGCCGCGATTGCGATTCCGAAGTTCGCAAATACGAAGGACAAGGCGTATGTCGCCGCGATGAAGTCCGATCTTCGCAACCTTGCGACCTACGAAGAGCAGTACGCTGCCGACCAGAACGGCGCCTACTTCGCAGGAACCGCGACGATGGCTGCGCCACTTCAGGGCTTTACGCCTTCACAGAACGTGACGATCACGGCTGTGATCGTTGCCGGTCCGCCGCAGACCTGGAGCGCGAGCGCAGTCCACTCGCAGTCAGCCAAGACCTGCGCTAACGCAACCGGTGTGATCGTCTGCACCTGATGCAATCCAGGCGTCGACGCAAGTCGTCGCCTCGCAATAGAAAGAGCCCGGGAAAGATTCCCGGGCTCTTTTGCATCCCGTCAGAGCAGCGAAGAGCGGCTTTAAAAGCGACTGCCAACTGAACGGGATCCGAGATCTGAAAAGCAAGACAACTGAACGGGATCCCGTTCAGTTGTTTTTCTATTTGTTGCCCAGATGAAAGGTCCAACTTGTGACCCGCGACGCCCCTCCCATAGTCATTCACTTGTGAAGGGATCTTCGGATGCAGAACTGGTCGCCGCCGTCCTCGCCGGGGATGTCGAAGCATTCTCCGGCCTGGTTCGGCGCCATGAAGACACGTGCGTCCGGTTTGCGGTGCGAATGCTTGGATCGCGGGTAGACGCGGACGACGCGTTGCAGTCGGCTTTCATGCGTGCATTTCGCGGTCTAGGCAGCTGCAGGGAACCGGATCGTTTCGGAGGGTGGCTTTATCAGATCGTTATCAACGAGTGCCGGACCTTCGCGTCGCGACAGCGACGGCGGGAGCTTCGCTTTACTCCGGCGACTGATGCGATCGAGCGGGCTGTGGCGCCGGGCTCCGAACCGGAAGAGGATACGGACGTGGGTGGACACATCGAGAACGCGCTCGGTATGCTCCCAGCGGAACAGCGCGAGGCATTTCTGCTCAAGTACGTCGAAGAGTTGAGTTACGATGAGATGGCGGCGCTGACGGGCATCAGTGTGTCGGCGCTGAAGATGAGAGTGAAGCGGGCCTGCGACGAGCTCCGCGACTTACTGAAAGGGGTTTACAATGGCTGAGAACTACGACGACAGCGAAACGGCGAAAGACGCCGAGTTTATAGAGCGGATTTCGGCTCGACTGCGCGTTCCCGAGTACGTCGAGCCGTCCTTCGAGAAGCGCTTGATGGAAAAAGTGCGCGCCGAAGCCGGAATACCTTTGCCGGCCAGCGGCTCGTCAGAGCGCTCGTGGTGGCATGCTGAGCGAGTCTTTCGTGTTACCCCGCTGACCGCTCTCGCCCTCGCCGCTGGAATCAGCCTGATCATCGGCGTCTCCGGCGTCGCGATTGGCTCTCGGATTTCGGCGCATTCTCCCATGGCCACTCGCGCTGCCTCGACCGCCGGACGCGACACTGTGCAGATCGTGCGGTTCGTTTTCGTCGACCCCCACGCCACGAGTGTGGAGCTCGTCGGCGATTTTAATGAGTGGGCAAAGGGAAGTACGGAGCTGGGACGTTCGGGAGCACCGGGCGTGTGGGCTGTGTCCGTCCCCCTCTCGCCGGGACGCCACGAGTATGCTTTTATTATCAACGGCTCGCGCTGGGTGGCGGATCCGCTCGCCGTGAAAAGCTCTGACGATTTTGGAACCGAGAGCTCGGTGATCCGGGTCGGAACCCCAGCCAACAGCGCGACGTAAAAAGAGCGATCTCTCTCGGCACCCGTTCCCCGCGGTTATTTGAAAGCTGGACGACTTCCAACTTTACCAACCTTGAGGGGAGCGCTGATAGCGATCCTCCTCGTAGCGCGAGCAAGCCACGCGCAAAAAGTGGAAAGCACTCTGGACGTCGGAGGAGCCGCGTTACGCTATGCGGACACCCTGACGACCGGCGCGGCCACGATCACGCCACACCTGGTAGCGGATTGGGGATCCGAATTCATTGATGCGTCGGGGACGTACTCGCACTTCACCTCCGGCGGGTGGAGCACTCAAGGGTCTCTCTCAGCCTCGCGCTTCATTCCCATCAATGGTGGATTCTTCGGCGAGGTGGGTGGATTCGCGGGCGGAAGCACGCACAATGATGGCACCCGAACCGGCGAAGTAATCGCCAACGGACGGCTCCATCTCGCGCGCGATAAGACCGAGTTTTTTCTCGGCTTTGGCGGCGGTCGCACCTGGGACGCCGTTGCGTGGAGAAGCCTGCTCCTCGGGGACGCGGGCGCTTCGATCGGTTCGGGGCCGATGAGCGCGTTGTTTACGGTCAGCCCAACGATGGTCAATGACTCGATCAAATACGCCGATGCGCAGGCGTCGTTGTCCTGGAAGACCGGCGCGCTGGATCTCGGCGCCCTTGCAGGCTTCCGGTTGGGAGATCAGCTCACGACGCTGAGCTCCAACGTGAAGTCGTGGGCAAGCGTGAGTGCGGTTTTCTGGATGACGCCGCGAATTGCTCTGGCGCTGGGCGGGGGAAACTATCCAGTCGATCCGACGCAGGGTTTTCCTGGAGGCCGGTTCGTGTCGCTGAGTGTTCGCCTCGCGCAGGGGCGCCGCCCCAGCCAGCAGCCGAACGAGCCGAGCGGGCGGGAATTCCCTCTTCCTGATCTCGCTCCGACCATGGCCCCCGGTGTGACCGGGTTCGTCGCGGCGCGCGGCGTGGGCGACGCGGTAACGCTCCGGGTGAGTGCTCCGGGCGCGCGACTGGTAGAGATCAGCGGTGACTTTACAAATTGGGTCCCGGCTAGGCTCGTTCCCGCGGGAGGAGGGTGGTGGTCAATTACCATTCCGATCAAGAACGGCAAATACCAGATGAATGTCAGAGTGAATGGAGGCCAATGGATGGTGCCTCCTGGCCTTCTCTCGATTGCGGACGAGTTCGGAGGAACGGTTGGATTGCTCGTCATCGAATAACGTTCAATGTGACCTCCCACCGGGTTTCGGGAGTCTATCCAGTATGGCACACCGACTCAGTCGAGCCATGATTGTGTTTTACAGCAGATCGCAAATCACTCCTCAGCGGAGATGATACATACATGAACCAGATTCGAAGCTTCGCCGTGTTGATCCTGGCGATTGCACTCAACGCGCATGGCTCGATTGCGCAGACGCCGGCCAGAGATCCCTCCGCACGTTTGAGGGAAGTGCTGCCGGCTGATGTCGCTCAGCGCGTTCTTGCTCGAATCGCGGACGCACGGGCGCGACAGCTCCCTGCCGAAGCACTTGAAAACCGCGCCCTGAAATTCGCGGCCAAGGGCGTAGATCCAAAGAACATCGAGCGCTCGGTAAACGAGCAGGCGGCACGGATGGAGACCGCGAGAGCGGCTCTGGCCAGCGGCCGCAAGTCGACTCCGGCGGGCGACGAGATCGAAGCCGGAGCCGAAGCGATGCGTAAAGGCGTCGACGGCGCCTCGGTCAGTCTACTGGCCAAGAGCGCACCCTCCGGACGTTCGCTCGCGGTTCCTCTATTCGTGATCGGAAGTCTTACCGATCACGGCCTGAGCTCCGCCGACGCATTACAGCGTGTGCTTGTTCGTCTCAGGGCTCGCGCGTCAGATACCGATTTGGAGAGCATGCCCGGTGAGCTCCCACCGCAGGCGGTAGCGGGACAAGCCAACCGTCCGGCGTCTACCGGCCGCGATTTCGGACAGAGTCACAAGCCCGCGTCCGCCGGACCTCCTGCAGGGGTACCAGGCAATGCCGGAGCGAAATCCAACCCCGGTCAGAGCAAGCGACCGCCTCGAAAAAACTGAACTGGTTAGAAGAAAAAAGAGCGGGGCGGCCAAGGCCGCCCCCTTTTTTCCCCCGGACCCACCCAATGACTCCGCCTCGATCGCAGATGGGGTGTGACGCCGGGGCGCAATGCCCGAGTCTAACACGTTGGGACCGCGCTCTGCACGCGAGTCCAAATCGAACCCAAGACCGTTAACGCACTCGTGCAGGAGATATGGCAATGAACAGGACACTTCGACTTTTTGCACTCATCGCGCTTGGCTCCATCGGCGTCGCCGGATGCGGCAGCGACTCAATGGGTACAGGCACCGGGCTTCTAACCGTGCGCCTGACAGACGCACCTTTCCCCTTCTCCGATGTCGCCCGGGTCGACGTTTTCGTCGTCCGTGTCGACGCGAGAACTTCGGAGCCGACTGACGCGGAAGCGACTGACGAATCCAGCACGAACGGATGGACCACCGTGGCCACTCCGAACGCCTCGATCAACCTCCTCGATCTCGGCGATGGCAAGACGACAAACCTTGGCGCCACCACGCTCGCCACGGGCACTTACAACGGCTTTCGCCTCATCATCGATCCCAGCAAATCCTCGATGACGCTCAAGGATGGAACGCAGCCGGCGATTCAGTTCCCGAGCGCGGGCCATTCGGGCATCAAGATCAAACTGGACACGCCGATCGCGCTGACGGAAAACGGATCGGTGATGACGCTCGACTTCGATGTCGGCCGTAGCTTCGTGATGCGGGGCAACAACGCGAAAAACGGTTTCAACTTCAAACCAGTCATCCGCGCGGTTGCGGAGGACATCACCGGCAGCGTCACGGGATCGGTTCACGCCAACAGCGCGACCGGTGCAGCAGTCTCCGGCGCAACCGTCGAGGTTCTGACCGCGGGCTCGCTACTGGCCGACGCGGATCCGACGCATATCGTTCGCAGCACGAGCACCGACGCGAATGGCAACTTCCGGATCGCTTTTCTCCTTCCCGGAACCTACGTGTTGCGCGCGACGCCGCCGACAGCCAGCGGGTTCAAGCCGGCACTACTGGCCGGCGGGTTGACCATCACCGCAAGAACCGAAACTCAGAACCAGATCATCGTCGTAGCGCCTTAACGACTGGCATTACGGCCCACCCGCATTAACAGGAGCCCGGGGGAGATCCCCCGGGCTCTCTTGCATCGCGCCGGCCTTCACTTGTTTCTGACTACTACGTCACCATCCGTCTTGTCCTACGTACTCTCGCGCATAGGACGGTCATAAGCGGCCAGGCATCGTTCGCGTGTCACCCACGAACGGATCCCAATGCCCTTCGCCAAAGAGAACGGACAAAGCACTCCAGCCATCGCGGCTATCAGCTACGCGTTCCCCGAGGGGGTGCGTACGGTAGGTGAGCTCGCGGACGAGCGGCTGCTCAGTAGCTCCGCGGAGACGATGGAGTCATTCGGGTTCGGCAAGGTGCACGTTGCACTTACTGAGAGCCCGTACGAGCTCGCCGTGACTGCCGCGAAGCAGCTTCTCGACGAAGCGAAGATCGACCCTACATCGGTGGGACTCCTGATCTACGGAGGCACGCCAGGATCAATGGCCTTCGCGCCCACTGAACGCGCGGAAAGGGCCGCCGCCGAACTGTGCACGATGTCCCGCTTCAAGTATCCGTCGACCCGGCTTCAGTACGATCTCGATCTCCCCAACGCCTCGACCTTCGCGCTCGATCAGCTCGCGTGCACGACACTTCTCGCAGCGGTGCGTATCGCGCGCTCACTGTGCCTGACGGAAGGAATAGAACGCGCGTTATGCGTGTCATCCGAATTCTTCCCGGCCAACGCGGGGCGCGAGGCGATCTTCAATTGTACGTCCGACGCCGCCTGCGCGGTGCTCGTCGAGCGCAACGGTCTCCGCAACCGGCTCGTTTCCGCCACCACCGTCACCAAAGGCTACTACTGGGACGTCGATTCGCTTCGCGACGAGATCGTCGCGTCCTACTTCCCGACAGCCCGTCATGTATTGCACCGCACCATCGCTGATGCCGGATGGGAGCCCTCGGACGTCGACTGGGTCATCCCACACAACGTGAGTATGCGCAGCTGGGAGATTCTCTCCGGCCTCGTCCGCCTGCCACGCGCCCGCCTTTTCTCCCGGAACATCGCGCGCCATGGACACACGCTGGCGGGCGACAACTTCATCAACTACCGCGACGCACTGGAAGGTGGCTGCATCAAGCCGGGACAGCGAGTCGTGCTGTTCTCGTACGGCTTCGGCGCGCACTGGACCGGCATCGCGGTGGAGGCCTGAGATGACGTCCAAGCGAAAAGTCTTCATCACTGGAGCCAGCGGGCTCGTAGGCGAGGAGGTCCTTCGTCGCATGCTGGTGGACGATCCCGCGCTCGAAGCTTTTGTCCTCGTTCGCGATGAGATCCGATGGCTGCTCGCGTCGAGAAGGCTGGGCGCGCTGGCGCGGAGAGTGGTTCCGTTGCGAGGCGACGCGACGTTGCCCGGCCTTGGCCTGGACGCGCTGGTGCGGCAGCGGGTGGAGCGTGAGACATCAGCAGTCGTACACGCAGCTGCGGACACGAGCTTTTCCAGATCTCTCGACCAGGCGCGCTTCGTCAACACGCTCGGGACCTATCACGTCGCCGAAATCGCGTCCGAATGCCTGTGTCTCGATCGCTTCGTGCTGGTCAGCACTGCGTTCGTGACGGGACGCGCGACCGGCAACATTCTCGAGCGTGACAATGGCGGCGATGCCGGCTGGGTGAATTCGTACGAGCAGTCGAAGTACGAGGCCGAGCGAAACGTCCGGGCGAGCGGTCTTCCGTGGACTATCGTGAGGCCGAGCACGATCGTGTGCCGTGGTCCCGCCGGCGACATTCCTCAGATCAACGCCGTGCATCGGGCCCTCCGCGTCTACCATCGGGGGTTGGCGGCAATGATGCCGGGCGATCGCGCCTACCACTTCGACGTCATCACTTCCAGCTACGTCGCAGATGCCATCGCCAGGTTGACGTTCGACCAGCGCGCGCTGCATCAGACCATTCACCTCTGCTCCGGGCGCAGAGCACTCACACTCGGCGAGCTTGTCGATACCGCTTACGAAGTGTGGGCGGAAAATCCTGAATGGCGAAGGCGCGGAGTCGAGCGGGCGATAATTACGGACGCCGCCACGTATGCGCTCTTCGAGCGCGCCGTGATGGAGACCGGCGACGTCCGGCTACGGGCCGTGCTCGCGTCGCTTTCTCACTTCATTCCGCATCTAGCGCTGCCAAAGGTCTTCGATACTTCTGTCGCCGAGGCTCTGCTCGACGCGCCACCTCCGGCACCAGGCACCTACTGGATGCCAATGCTCAGGTCTCTGCTCGCCAACAACTGGGGACAGACCGAGGAGGCTGCAGCATGAGTCCGCGCGCCCAGTTCGTTCTTCGAATGCTCGCCTGGCTCAACGAGGAAGTCGCGCCCCGAGGAGTGAGCGTCAACGCCGAGACGCCGTTATTCTCGACGAGGCTGCTCGACTCGCTCAGGGTTCTCGAGCTGATCGCTTTCACTGAGCAGGCAACCGGCCAATCGATCCCCGACTCGCACATCCGGATGGACAATTTCCAGACGGTCGCGCGCATCGCGGCGGTCTTTCTCCCACTCGACAATCATGTTGTCGCCTGAGGAAGTCATCCGCCAGCTCCGTGAGCGGGGATCGCTGTGGGAAGTCGTGCCGGGCGTGTCCGGACTGAGAGGGCCGGTGGTGTCGCTGCTGCGCGAGATCGAAGCGGCACTCGCCGATTTGGCCCGGGCTGAGACATCGAATGAATGGGTCACGCCAGCCGGCGTGAGCTTCGAGACGCTCGAGCGAGCGCAGTATTTTGCGTCGTTTCCGCAGTGGCTCACGGCGGCATCGCACCTGAGCGGGGACGAAGCAGCGTTGCAACACATCGCCGCCAGCGCTTCGCCGGGTGCGGCTGCGCGCTCGTCGCTGGAGCCGGCGGACGTCGTCCTTCCTCCCGCCGTCTGCTATAACACCTACGCGGCGCACGCCGATTCGGTGATTGCCGCACCCCTCGTGATGACCGCTCAGGGCACTTGCTGGAGGTACGAGGGTGAGCGGCTCGCGCAGCTGGAGCGGGGCTGGGCATTTACGATGAGAGAGATCGTTTGCCTCGGCGCCCAGAGCGACGTAAAAGAGTTCCTGGATCGATCGGTTGATCG
>JBGQIT010000077.1:0-9519 GCA_041498575.1 Gemmatimonadaceae bacterium | reverse complement strand
GGTATCCGACGGTGACGCCGAGGATCATTGCGATGATGACCCACTGCGTCTGCGAAATCCGGCGCAGTCTCAAGGACATGCGTTGGCTGCCTTGCGCGTTGGAGCGAGCGTGGTGACCAGGGGGCCCATCCCGTCGGGGCAGCGGCCGTACGAAGTCCCCGGCGCGTTGCCCGTCCACGAGTAGCCGTCGGACTGCACCCCGAACTTGTTGAACACGTGCACTGCGTCGGTCGCATTGAGACCGACGGGAAGTGTCTGTTCGTTGACAGCGACGTATCCGCCGGACTCGATGATCACACCGGCGGGGAATGTGAACCAGTTGGAGACATCGCTGTTGCTGATCGTCCAACCAGTGAGATCGACCGCGCGCGCGGTGGGGTTGAACAGCTCGACCCACCCGCCCGCCGGCAGATCTCCGTTGGGGTTGACTTCATTGACCAGAATCGGCGGGGGTGAGACAGTGAGGGTCCGGCGACCAACCTTTCCCGCGATCGTGGCACTTATCTGCGTTGTGCCTGAGGCGATCGCCAACATCAGTCCCGTCGTGGGCTGTACGACGGCAACTTCGGGAAAGGTGGAGCTCCAGGTAACCGGACCTGCATCGATTGGCGCGCCGTACTGATCGAGCGCGGCGGCCGTTGCTGTATCGGGCTGACCTACTTCTATCTCTGAAGACGCCAGCGAGACGTCGACGGATGTAACGACTCTGCTCGCCGTCCCGGTTCCATAGTCGCTGCTGCAGGCGACTGAAACGGTGACCGTGAGGAGGGCGAGCGCAAATCGGCGGATCTCCGGCAAGCGCCGGAGATTGGCAAAGGAGCTGAACATTTTTTCTTCCGGGAGTGAGGTGATCAGCGGCGCCGCATCGCGGCGGTGGCTCAACGCACGACGATCGAACCGGCCATGCCCGGATGAATTGTGCAGTGGTAACGGTACGTGCCCGCCGTGGTGAACGCGCGGTCGACCGAGACGTTGCTGTTATTGCCGGGGATGTCCGCCGGCGTGGCAGCATCCGGCGTGTCGAACGTGACGTTGTGCGCGACCGCGCCGAATGCGAACGCGACGGTCTCTCCTGAATTCACGGTGAGTGAGTTCGGGGTGAAGGCCAGAGCCGCCGTTGCTGAAACGGTGTTCCCCGGAGGAGGGGGTGGGGGAGGCGGTGGCGATTGAGTCTTGGAGCCATATGGGCCCGTTCCGCCGCCGCATGCGGCCAACGCGACCACAAATGAAGCGCTGATGATTCGTGTAAAGCGTGACATAAGAATTCGACCTGAGTTTTGCGTTCGTGTGGATACGACTTGTTACTACGTGAAAGCTCGGTCGAATTGCCGCCGAAGTCTTGAACAAGGGCGGCGTGATGTTTTGAACGAAACTGCTATTCGCCGACGGCGATGGTGAAGAAGGATCAACCTTCCGTAGTTGGGACACTGGTGAACTGCAACTGATGACTACCGGCCGAGGGCGGTCGGCGGGTCGGCGGTGGGCTTCGGGCGGGCCGTTTGGTGTGCGCGAACTGTCACAGGGGTGTCCGCTCCGCTTCATCACTTTCTTTCCGCCCACCGTCCGTAATCAACGCGCACGAACAGCCCGCACGTAGCCCAAAGCCGGTCAGCCGAATGCCCTCGGCCGGTAGTCATACGTTCTAATTGACCGGCGCGAGCTCCTGATACAGCGTCACGTGGTCGTCCCGTTCTTCCGCCGGATCAATCGTCCAGCCCGGAATCGCTTCCATTTCCCGGTAGCCTAAGGCTTTGTAAAAATCCTCGGCCGGCTCTCCGTGGCGCGTGCTGAGGAGAATCAGAGTTCGACCATTTTGCCGAGCCACGCAGTGAAGTGCCTGCATAAGCGATCTCCCGATGCCCTGGCCTCTCGACGCTCTCTCCACGAACAAACTCTCCAGCTCGGCGTGATGGGGTGAGTTGGAGCGTCGAGAGAGCGCGAGCTGGGCGGAGCCGGCCACGACGTTTTCGCGGTACGCAACGAGGATCAGACGCGATCCACCCTCCAGCTCGGGAATCAGCGAGATCCAGTAGTCTCGTGCTACCGCGCGCGCGATCGGCGCAAGAAACCCGTCCGCGGAATCGACGTTTGCCGTCTCAATAAAAAGCTCAATGAGATCGGGGAGCAGAGCCACGAACTCGAGGGCGGATAGTTGTCGAATGGTGATCGATTGAGAGCCCGGGGAATGCGGTGCGATCATCCGGCGCATTCTCACGGACACGGCGTTGGCTGACATGGTTATTCGACCTGCCTTTGCGCTTGGAGTGATACGATGTGCGACTACGCGAAAGCTCGGTCGAATTGCCGGCTGAGTCTTGAACAAAGGCGCTGCTATTTTTGGAACGAACCTGCTATCGGCGGCTTCTGACCACCACGCCGGGAGTTACGCCGAACTCGCGCTTGAAGAGGCGGGTGAAATGCGCCTGGTCGGCGAAACCCGTGCGCAGGGCGACGTCGGACAACGCCGCGTCCGGCGCGTCGAGCAGCCGGCGCGCGCGCTGGAGGCGAAGCGTGAGGAGATAGCGGTGCGGAGCGCGACCCATTGTCTCCTTAAAGGCGCGGGCAAAGTGCGCGGGGGAGAGATCGACTTCGCGCGCCAGAGAATCTACCGTCAGGCTAGCATCGAGCTGGGCGTCCATCAATTCGAGCGCGCGGCGCTTGGCCACGCTGGAAAGTCCACCACGCAGCCGCGCCGCACGCGGTGCGCAAGCGCCGGCGTGGATCGCAACCTGTTGACTCAGACCAGTTGCGAGCGCCTCGACGAACGCGAGTCCACCGGGATTTCCCGCGTCGGACTCGGCGACGAGCGCGCCGAGTATGTGTCCAATTTGCGATTTCGCAATTCCGAAAGTGCGTCGCAGCTCCACCGGGGAGCCGCAGCGATCGGTTGTGACGACGCGATCGAAGAAGGCCGGGTCGATCGACATCCGCACGTAGCTGAACGTGCTATTGAGGCGGACGGAAATGAGATCGCCGGCGGGGTTGACCCAGGCGCTGCCGCGGCGGAGGACGACGCGGCGAAAGCCGTTTTGACCTTTGACTTCGAGCGTGAGCGGCCGATCGTCGAGGTTCATGGAGATGTAGTGATGAATACCGGCGACGTCGTCGACGCTGGCGATGTTGTTGCTACCGGCCTCGAGTCGCAGTCCGGGCCAGTCGAACGCCTGGCTAGTCACGACGTGTGGAAAGTCGGCGCGCGTCTCGACGCGGCCCGTTTGATCGGGCCCGAGTGCGGCATTCATCTCGACGAGTTGTTGTCTCACGTCGTGCAACATACCGTCGTTGTACACCGAAGGCGCGAGGTTGTTTTACCGTTTCAGTGTAGGATTTTGGCTGACAGCGCGAGCCGCAAACGGCTGATTACATCTGCTTCGTCATTTGAGCAGTTCGTGCGCTGCCACGTACCGCACTAGATCCGCCTTCGATTCGAGTCCCATCTTCTCGAGCAGCCGCGCCCGGTATGTGCTCACGGTCTTCGCACTGATTCGAAGCTGCGCTGCCACGTCCTTGACCAACATGCCGCTGCCGAGGGCGCGAAGAACCTCGAACTCGCGATCACTCAGCCGTTCGTGCGGCGCGCGCGTCATGCCGCCGTCTACCATTCCCGCCAATCGTTCGGCCATCGATTCGCTCACGTACTTGCCGCCTCTAGCTACCCTGCGAATCGCCTGCACCAGCTGGTCCGGCGAGTGATCCTTGGTGAGGTATCCCGATGCTCCGCCCTGGAGCGAGCGCGCGGCCCACTGATCCTCGGGGTGCGCGCTTAGCACCAGCACCTTCACGGTTGGGTGCCGGGAGCGGAGCTCGCGAAGCGTCACAATGAAACTGGCGCCGGGCATGCTGACATCGAGCAGCACCACGTCCACGGCCGCCGCCCCCAGCAGACGAAACAGCTCGGCGCCAGTCGATGCTTCACCCACTACGGAGATGCCCTCGTCCTCACTCGCGATTCGGCGTAGACCTTCGCGCACGATCGGGTGGTCGTCGGCGATGGCGAGCCTGATCATCGGACGGCTCCGGCAGGGAGAGGCACGCTGAGCCGCACAGTAGTGCCTCGATTGGCCTGTCCAACGATCGTGAATTCGCCGCCGCACGCCAGCGCCCGCTCTCTCATGCCGAGCAGTCCCAGTGATCCCTTCGCTTCGATACATCCGGACGTACAGCCAAGGCCATTGTCGCAGACCTCCAGTGTGAGGAGCGTAGGAGTCTGCTCGAGCCGGATGGTCACACGCGTCGCGTGGGCGTGGCGTGCGACGTTGGTGAGCGACTCCTGAAGAATCCGGAACGCGGAGCTGCCGAGATCATCCGAAAGCTCCGCCCCATCGACCGACAATTCCATCACCACCTCGATGCCGGTGCGCGCGCGAAACTCCTGCCCCTGCCACTCGAGCGCCGCCGCCAGTCCCAACTGATCCAGAACGCTCGGCCGCAGCGCGGTGGCGATGCGGCGCACCGCGTTCAGAGTCTGGTCGATCCGGTCGATGATCGAGGCGCATTGGTCCATCACCCCGTGATCGCGTGGAAGTCGGTTCTTCATCCAGGCGATGTCCAGCTTGAGTCCAGTCAGCGCCTGACCGAGCTCGTCATGGATCTCGCGCGCGATCTGGGTGCGCTCTTCCTCACGCACTTTCTGGAGTCGTGACGCCAGCGCCCGCAACTGCTGACGCGAAGCCTCGAGCTGTTCCGTGGACAAATGGCGGTCGGTCACGTCGCGCTGGATTCCAAAATGACCAGCGATGCGCCCGCGATCATCGTAGATCACCATGTAGTCGCCCTCGATGCGCATCGGGGTCCCATCGAGACGCCGCTCGTCGGTTTCGGTGTGCATGTGTCCGCGATCGAAGAATTCGCGCCATCTCGTTTTCGCGTTTGCGAGATCGTGGGCGAAGAACTGTGCGGGGGTCTTTCCCAGAATGTCTTCCGGTGTCGCGGCGTTGAACTGCGATAGGATGGCGGTGTTCACCTTCGTCAGCCGCTGGTGCTCGAAGACGTAATCGAGCATCTCAGTCTTGCGGACGTTGTCACTCCATTCCACGGGCTCGTCCAGCATCATGAAGAAGAACCCGTCCATGGACTGGGCAAAGAAGAGCTCAAGCAGTCGATCATTCTCGATGCCGCCCGGAACAGACATGTACCAACGCCATTCGTGGGGAGACTGAAAGGTATGGTTGGGATTGGCGGATGCCAAAGAGGGGCCGAGTTCTGCGCCTCGACCCCTCTTTGCGGGGATTAGAAAGCCTTCTTCGGCTCCCCGTAGATCAGATTGTCCAGCACTACCAGATCCACCGTACCGCCATCCGTTATGTCGTTGACGTTGGCCGCCAGCGCACCGGTGCCGAGCGTGATCCGCGCCCGGGCGATAATCGCCTGGTCGAACGTGACGCCGACGAACGATAGACCGGCGTCATCCGATCGAACCGGTGCCGCGAATGTGCCCAGACTCGAGCCGTCCTGCGCAAAAAGCTGAATCGTGGTTTTATCCGCCAGATCCACGTCGCTGAACACGACGCCGAATCCGCGGACCACGGCCGGCGTCGGCTGGCCGGCAACCTGGAACAGCTGGTCGAGCTGGTTGCTTCCGATCGGGGCGAAAATCTTGTTCGCGCTGAAGAACTTGAATTGCGCCGCGTAGGTCGGGTTGATGTCCACGAAGAGAGTGGAATCATTGCGGAATCCGGTGCCCGAAGTGGTGAACACCGCCCCCGACTTGACGTTGGTGTTGAAGAAACCCGCCGGGAAGTCGTTCTTGTTGTCGAACGGGTTGGCGCCGGCGCCATCCCAGGTGATCTCGCGGCGACCGGAGGGCTGTTCTCCAGCAGTTGCGCCATTCGATGGCCCAAGCAGATTCCGGAATTCGTCGACCTTGGTGGCGATGATGCCAGTCGCGGTCAACACGGTCGCCTGCGGAGGCACCGGGGTGGGATTGGTAACGGAATCGTTGCTGCAAGCCGCGATCGCCGCTGCCGCAACGAGCGGCATGAATTTCAACGTGTGCATTTGTATCTCCCTTGTGGGAGGGCCGTTCGTTCAGCGCACTTGCGCTTCCGACGGCACTCGCTGCGTCAACCGGCGGCGCTGACGAGCAGCCGCCGAACGCGCGAACGGTACGCGTCGAGGGGGCTTTAGGGGATCAGCCGAACGTCGCTCGATCGGTGGGATTAGCGCGATTGCTTGTGTAGGACGCGGGATTACACCGTTGACGATTTGCCGCCGTGCAAGGCGACAGCCGAGGCCGAGGGATGATCAACGAGACATCCCTCGACCAGTTCTTCAATTCAGCGCCTACGGCTTTCGTGTCGCCATTGCGAGCCGACTTCTCCTTCTGGCATTCACACTTGGGAAATCCCCAAGGTTCAAGGCGTAGTTGTTGTTGATCCGGGCATACCACGCATTCGCTTCCGCGGTGTGACCGAGCGCTGCATGCGCCTCCGCGATTCGAGTCATTACCACGATGTTATTCGTATCGGCGGCCATCAGGGTTTTGAGCGCATCTGCCGGACGTCCCTGTTGTGTCGCGAGGTTGGCCTCCGCCGCCGCGACTACCGTTCTCTTGGCGCCGGCGTCGCTGGTCGTGTTCTGTTTCAATGTCGCCAGCTCCTGGTTGGCGGGTGCCCAGTGTTTCAGCAGTGCGTGCCCCATCACCGCGTAATAATTCACCATCCAAGGCTCGGGCGATGTGACCGCCTTGGCATCAGCGATTGCTTTGTGCGCGCCCGCGACGTCGCCGGCGTTGGCATAGACGGTAGCCTTCTCTGCTGCGGCAATCGCCGCCGTCTCCAGATCGTGCTGCGCTTTCGCTTCCGCCGCGACCGCGTCGAGCTGTTTCGTCAGTGCGTCGGCCTGATTTCCCTGCAACGCGTACGTTCCGGCAATCTCTGTCATGAAGTAGATCCGCTGCGGCGAATGCCAGGCCTTTGAAACCGCCTGATTCAGATACGCGCGCGCCTGATCATAGTGACCCTGCAAGGCTTCGACTTCGGCCATTCCGGAATACGAGCCGGGGAAGTTTGGAGGTGTCGTCGTGGCGAGGCGATACTCGGCGATTGCCTCAGGAAAATTCCCGTTCCACTGCAGGATTTCCGCGTACGTGTCGTGCGGATTCGGAGCGTTGGGGAGTAGCTCGACTTGCCTCTTCGCAGCAGCGAGTGCGCCCGGGCGGTCGCCCTGGGCCCAGAGGGTGTATGCGTAAGCATTGTACACCGGTCCGTAATCGGGATACTTCGCAATGAACTCGCGCAACGCGGGGAGAGGATTGTTGGGATCGGCACTGAGTGCCGCCGCGTACGACGCGGCAACTCGGTCCGCCGGCATCAAACGCGCGGCCGTAGCAAACAGCTCTCCCGCAACGCGCGGATTGTTCTGGAACATCTCCCGGTAAGCGGCGGCGAGCAGGAGCTCGTTGGTGTTGCCGTGCGCGGCAGCATCGGCGACGCCGCGATTGATCTCGGGCAAAGCCTGCTCCCTGGTCCACCCACCTCCCGCGACGCCCATAAACCCGTACATCACCCGACCGAGACCGAAGTTTGGGTCAGCCTTGAATGCCGCGGCGAAGTGCGATGCGGACGCCTCGGGCGAAAAATTCACCCAATCAACCACGCCGGCCTTGAACTCGGCGACTGCCCGGGGGACGGTGGTGCTGAGTTTGAGCGCGGTGTCAGTCTGCGACTTCGCCGCCAGCGGAGTCAGGCACGCTAGTATGGCGACGACAGTGACAGTGGGAATCAAACGCGTCCGCATAAAAGGGCTCCTTGGGTGGAAGGAAACGCTTTATGATCGACCCCCGCGAAAGTCGCGAAGGGATTGCTTGCGGAATCGATGGCCAGCAGATCGACATTACAGCATTTGAAGGGCTCGTCAAGGGAAAGTTCCCAGGACCACCGGGAATTGCCAATTACAGAGCGCGGTGCTAACTAAGTAGCGGCACTCACAAGCAATGAACGGCATGCAAGCGAGATGATGCTGATGATGATCAGGCAGCTTCAGACATGCTTGGCGGTCGCCCTGATCGCGATCGCGACGCCCTTGCGCGCGCAGAACACAACGGCGCCGATTTCACCGGGCGCACTGCGGTCCGGGAAAGGTCAAATCACGGGCGTAGTCATCGACAGCCTCAACCGCCGATATCTCGCCGGTGCCGATATCGTAATCGAAGGCGGGAGGACCGCCGTCGAGACCGATTCCCTCGGCAAGTTCACGATCGACAGCGTGATCCCCGGGACGTATCAGGTCGCAGTATTTCATCCGGTCCTCGACACGCTGGGGACCGCGATCCTGACCAAGACATTTCGGGTCGGCCCGGACAGCTCGACGTTCGTGTTGCTCGCCGTACCCTCGGCCAGAACGCTCATCGGCCGTTCGTGCCGGGTCCAGACGGGGCCCTATGGAGAATCTGCAGTGATCGGCCACGTCAACGATCCCGAAACACTCGCTCCCGTCGCCCGAGCCGAAGTTTCAATCGCCTGGGTCGAGATCGATATCTCCAAGGAGACGGGTCTCCGCCGATACCCGCATCTGATGATCGACAGCACCGACGCTTCGGGCGCCTTCCGACTCTGCGGATTGCCCAACTCGACGGAAGCGACACTGCAAGCACGACGCGGGTCCGCCGCCACGGACGAGATTCCGATCTCGCTTGGAGACAACCCCGTTGAGCTGTTGGCCCGAACCGTACTGCTCTCACCCGTCGATGCGGGAGTGAAGCGCGGCAACGCTGCGGTGTCCGGCACGGTGCTGCTCGAGGCGGGTTGGACCAATGCGGGCACCAGAGTCGAGCTGGTCGGAACCCGCGCCGTCGCGGTGACAAATGAAAGGGGAGAGTTCGCGATGCGGAACCTCCCTTCGGGGACCAGGGTTTTGGTAATTCGGCATGTTGGCTTTGTTGCGAAGGTTTTGCCGGTCGATCTCTCGTCGCGTGAAGAAAAGCGGGTGGCAGTCAAGCTACCGAGATTCCTGGAGACGATGGATCCGGTCCTGGTGATGGCGCGGAGAGAGGCTGCACTCGCCAAGGTCGGTTTCTCGCAGCGGAGGAAAACCGGGATGGGCTACTATTTGGGTCCGGAGCGCCTCGAGCAGATGCACCCTCCCTTCGTCACCGATCTTCTCAGGCAGGTGCCGGGACTCCGCGTTATGCGCAGTCTGTACGGCGACATAATCACGAGCACGCGCCAGACGGGGAATGGATGCGTGCAGTACTACCTGGACGATACGCCCTACGCGGAAATGATCCCGGGAGACATCAACAATTTCGTGACCGGCAAGGAAGTGATGGCGGTAGAGGTCTACCAGGGAGGGCTCGTGCCCCCGCAGTACTCGCGCAGCGGTGCATCCTGCATCACGATCATACTCTGGACGCGATACAAGATTCGCGGCTAATACTGAACAGAACGGGATCCGAGATCTCAACTGCAACTGAAAGGAACGGGATCCGAGATCTCAACTGCAACTGAAAAGAACGGGATCCGAGATCTCAGAGGCCTAGATGTGAGTTTTTAGTAACGACGCTGCGACGTAACTATACGG
>JBGQIT010000076.1:0-9523 GCA_041498575.1 Gemmatimonadaceae bacterium | reverse complement strand
TCGCTCGCCCGTCGAGAGAACTGCTGAACGCGGCACGCTCAGAACGCTCCGCCCTGCCGTCGCGAATAGCCGCAGCGTTGCAAACATTCCCGGTTTCAGCCGATGATTTTCATTCGACAGCTGGACACGCACCCGAACCGTACGGGTATCCGGGTTCAGTGTCGGATAGATGTACGCCACGGTTCCCGCGAACGTCGCTCCCGGTATTGACTGCAACTCGGCTTCGGCGCGCTGGCCGAGGCGAATCAAGGGCAGATCCTGTTCGTAGACCTCTCCGTCCATCCACACGCTGCTCAGGTCGGCAATTTTGTAGATCGCTGTGCCCGCCATCACCCGCTCTCCCTGCAGCACGTTCTTCTCGACAACGAAGCCAGAGACAGGCGAGCGGATGAGGAGCGTCCGTCTGGCGTGCCCCTCTTGTTCGATCCGCGCGATGTCACCGGCGGAAAAATCCCAGAACGCGAGCTTGCTCCGAGCCGAAGCAGCCAGCCTCGCCGCCTGCGCGCGAACATCGTCAGCTCCGAGCGAAACGTCGGATTGGAGCTGCTTCGCGAGGAGTAACTCCTCCTGAGCTGTCACCAGCATCGGAGAGTAGATCGCCAGCAGTGGAGCTCCTGCCGTGACCTCCTGTCCCGTGAAGTTGACGTACAGCTGCTCGACCCAGCCGTCGATCTTCGGGGATATGGCTTTCACGCGCGTCTCGTCGAACGTGATCTGTCCGACAACGCGGATCTCGCGCGAGAGGTCGCCGAACGCCACGACGGCGTACGTCACTCCGATACGACGCGCGTCCGCGGCCGATAGCGTGACCGGTTGGGCGGTGCCACCGGCGGCTATCTTAGAACTATCGCGAGTCCCGACCTGCGCCGTCTCGGATTTTGGCCGTGTCGCGAAGTACGCGCCGATCACGGCCGCGAGCGGGAGCGCGACATAGAGGGCAATACGCATTGACTTGCTGGTGGGGCGCGTCGCCATGATTCGAGTTGCCATCGTCAGTTCCTCCCCGATGTTCTGCGCGCGACCGCGCTCGAAGGGTCGAACAGTTCGCGTCCCAGCAGCATCTCCAGATCAGCCCAGGCCTTTCCTTCATCTGCTTCCAGCTCGACAAGCTCCTTGCGATAGCGGTTCAAACTCATGCGGCTGTCGAGCAGCGTCATGAAGTCCACCGCGCCAGTGCGATAGGCTGCGAACGCTGACGTGATGGCGGCCTCCGCTTGCGGAAGCAGCGTCGTGCGATACAACGTCGCGAGGTTGCGGGCGCGCGTGAGATTCGAGTATGCCTCGGCGACGGCGGCCTGGGTTTCTGCTCTCATAGCCATCAAGTCGGCGCGGGACATCTGCTGCATCGCGGCAGCTTCATCGCGCATGCGGAGCTGGCGGCTCCGCGCGAACAGCGGCAGCGTGCCGCCGATCATGAGGCTGCCCATGCGTTCCGTTCCGTCCATACCGCTGCGCTGTCCGTATTGAAGCCCGATCGTGAGGTCGGGCCAGATTTCGCGGCGCGCCAATCTCGTTTGGGCCGTCGCCGCTTCCAGATCGCGCTCCCCAGCGCGCACCATCGGCCGATCGGCGATCGCGGCGCTAAGTGCCCCATCCAGTCCAGGCACGGAATCCGGGAACGCAGGAAGCAAAGGAGTTCCGATCAATGTCTGAGCCGGCAAGTCGATGATGGCGTTTAGCCGAGCCGACATGGCCGATCTCATCGCCGTCATGCGGATGGTGTCCTGCACCATGCGTGCGATCTCGACTTGAGCGCGAAGTACGTCGGCCTGCCGGCCTTCACCTACGCGGTACATGGACTCGGTGGTGCGCAGAATGTCCTGGAGCAGCCGAAGGGTCTCGCGGTCAATGCCCAGTGATCTATCGTTGACGTAGAGGTCATAGAACGCCATCGCCGCCTTCGATCGCACTTCCCAATCGACATCGCGCGCGCGCTCCGCCTGCGCGTCGGCGGACGCATCCGCGACGCGTCCGGCGAGGCGGAGCTTGCCGGGCAGCGGCAGCATCTGCATCAGCTGAAGCTGCTTCATGCCGAGGACATCCATTGGTCGGAGTCCCGGCAGCGTGTAGTTCATGAAACCGAACTGCACCTGGGGGTCAGGCGGGCGGCGCACGGATGGAGCGCGGGCTCGAGCAGCATCGGACAGCGCACGTGCAGCCGCTATACGCGGGCTACGCTCTCGCGCGTTTCGATAGACGTTGGCCAGCTCCAATGGCTGAGTCGCGCGGACGGAATCCTGCGCAAATGCCAGCGCCACCCATAGTACAGCGATCATTTCCCTGCCTCCTTTTTGCAGCGGTTAGCCGCTGCGGCCACTTCGATGTGAGCGGCGTTGATACGCCGCGCCAATGCACGATCGAGCGGTTAGATACGGGGAGGGGGAGGTTCGGGAGCGCGGCCTGGGCCCGGAGTCAATCCCAGCACGAGCTGTCGGGCCTGGCCAGGCCGAAGGACAACAGAGAGGTGTGCTGACCCGCCGCACGCGAGTGCGAGGGTGCACGATGCCATTCCGGCGCACGTCCCTTGAGTCGAATGGTCGCACGCCGGTGCATCGCCAAGACCAGCAATCTCCTGCATGACGCGAGTGTCCGTGCGCTGACCGTGCATCGGACCATGCGCGTGTTTATGTTGGCCCGGAGAGCTGTACGAGCTTACCTCGCAGCCGACGTGGCGCGCGACAATACCGCCAAATGAGAGTTGGGCTAGCGCTAGAGCCGCGAAGATTCCTGACAACCGACGATGCACATGCACCCCCGAAGGATGAGACTTCCGACGTCCCACCGTTGTCGGGACGTAGATGACCTTTTGTCCGAGAAACCCTGAGAGATTACAGCCTCTCAGATCGCTCACCTATTCCCAACACGCGCAACTCTGCGAGCTCTGAAGGTGTGAGTTGCGCGAACGTTCATAGTGCCACTCGACGGAGCAGCTGGGCGTTCAGAGCTACCACTACCGTACTGAAGGACATGAGGATGGCGCCCACCGCCGGATTCAGCACGATGCCCCATGGCGCGAGCACACCAGCCGCGAGCGGAATTGCCGCGATGTTGTAGCCGGCTGCCCACCAGAGGTTTTGTATCATCTTGCGATACGTGGCTTTGCTGAGGGCTATGATTCGCGGTACATCCCGGGGATCATTTCGGATCAATACGACGTCGCCCGCTTCAACCGCGACATCCGTCCCCGCTCCGATTGCGATACCAACATCCGCTGTCAGGAGCGCCGGGGCGTCGTTCACTCCGTCGCCAACCATCGCGACGCGCTTCCCCGAACGCTTCACTTCCTCGATCCTGGACGCCTTCTGCTCTGGAAGCACTTCGGCCAACACCGTGTCGATCCCGAGCTGCTTTGCGACCGCGTCGGCGACCGCCTTCGCGTCTCCGGTCATCATGATGACTTCGATACCCTGATCGTGCAGACGACGCACGGCTTCCTGTGACTCCTCGCGAATTGCGTCCGCCACCGCCAGCACAGCGAGGGCGGTCCGACCTTCGACGAGAGTGATCGCTGTCTGTGCGCGGGTCGTCGCACGGTCGAGCGCCTCACGCAGCTGCGGAGGGAGCTCGATCCCTAGCCGGCTAAGCAGAGCTGGGCCGCCAATCATCAGCGAGCGTCCTTCGACGACCGCTTGCACACCTTGACCGGGAATCGCCTGGAATTGTTCAGCCCGCGACAAGGGAAGGCCGCGTTCCTCGGCGCTCTTCACCACACCTTGTGCGATCGTGTGCTCCGAATCCTGTTCAACTGACGCCGCGAGCTTTAGCGCGTCGTCGGCCGATATGCCGGGCGCTGAGGTTACCTCAACGACGCGAAAATCTCCGCGGGTGAGCGTTCCCGTCTTGTCAAAGAATACCGCGTTAAGATTCCGCGCTTCTTCCAGCCCGCGGCGATTTCGAACCAGGAGCCCTGCTCGAGCGCCAAGCGTAGTCGAGATCGCGATGACGAGCGGAATGGCGAGGCCCAGCGCATGAGGGCATGCAATCACGAGGACAGTCACAACTCGTTCAACCGCAAATGCCGGAGTCGCGCCCACCAGGAGCCAGGCAGCGAGCGTAATCACGGCAGACACGATAGCGATCACCGTTAGGAAAAACGCTGCCCGGTCAGCGAGTGCCTGCGCCCTGGAGCGGGAGGTTTGAGCTTGCGCGACCAGCCGCATAATGCCGGCGAGCGCAGTACGCTCCCCCGTACCGGTCACCTTGACGCGTAGCGAGCCAGCTCCGTTCACGGTGCCCGCGATCAACTTGTCGTCGGGTTTCTTGTCGACGGGGCGGGACTCGCCAGTGATCATGGCCTCGTTGACCGCGCTACTCCCCTCGAGGACGATACCATCGGCAGGGATGCTCGAGCCCGGACGGATCAGAATCACTTCGCCCTCGTGGAGATCCGCCACCGGGACCTCCTCCGTCTTCTCGCCAACCAATCGCAGGGCGGTATCGGGCACCAGCTTCGCCAGCTCCTTCAGCGCCCCCTGCGCCTGAGAGATCGAGCGCATCTCGATCCAGTGCCCGAGAATCATGATGGTGATGAGCGTCGAGAGCTCCCACCAGAGATCCGTCCCGGGAACGCCGAGGGTCACGGCGAGGCTGAAAGCAAACGCTACGGTGATGGCGAGCGAGATCAGCGTCATCATGCCCGGGAGTCTGTCCTTGATCTCCCGAGCTGCACCCCGCAGGAACACCATCCCGCCGTAGAAGAACAGGATTGTTCCGAAGATTGCGGGGATGTAGCGCGAGCCGATGAACGTCGGCGCATGGAAGCCGAGCCACTGTTGTATCATCGGCGACCAGACGACAGTCGGCACCGTCAGCGCGATCGACCACCAGAATTTGTCGCGGAACATCCCCACGCTGTGGCCGGCGTGCTGATCATGCCCTTCGTGTTCTTGATGATCAGCATGTCGTCCATGCTTGTCATCCGGCGCTGGAGCGCCGACAGGCGGATGAGACATGCCTGCATGTGAGTCATGATTTGAGGGGAGACTCATGGCGAGATTCCAGTCAGCAGCCCGGTGACGAGCAAGATCAGAAGGTTGTTGTGGGTGGTGCACTGCGGAAATCGGCAGGCGCTTGGTCAGCGCAGGTATTCTTCACGCTGCGCGGACTGCGAACACTCGAGTTGCGGGTGTTCTAAGCCTTCGGAGGCGGTGGCTCTGGAGCCGCTGTGCGGCTGTGTGGGATCTCGAGCGCGGCCTCAGGTATTGCGGAGGCCGCAGCCAGCGGCGCACCAGCTGCTGCAGTCCGACTCAGTACAATCGTCGGCCCGCAGGAAGTCATCGCCTGGCAACAAACTGCCGTCGCGGAATTGCACGGCTGTTGTTTGTCGGCGTTTACCGGTGAGCCGTGCATTCCCGTGTGATGGCTGGTCGGGACCGACGCCGCCGTAGATGTCGTATCGACGCTTCGGCCCTCGCACCCGTTGTTGCTACGCCCGAGAGTGAGCGACAAAGTGCAGATTCCGGTCAGAATTCCGATAACGCGGCGCAGTCGCATCAATGCAGTCTAACGATGCATCACAAAAAAAGAAGCTTGAGAAGCGTACCTCGTGATGCGCAGATGGAAGCCGGCGTCTGAATCATTGTTCGCAATCGGGGCGAGTCGCCCGCCCGGCCAGCTAAAGCCTACTTCTTCTGCACCAGCTTGATGATGGCAACGACCAGGAGAATGGCCAGCAGTACCCCGAGAACCATTCCGACTCCGCCGTACCCTCCCATAAGACCGTGTGTCGTGTTCTGCATCACTTCATTTGATGGGGTTTGGCCTTGCCGTGCATCGCCGACATGTCGGCACACTGCTTCAGGATCTCCGTCGCATGCTCCGAGACTTTCTTGGGGTCCGGCGTACTGGCATTCACTTCAGATTCCAGAGCCGTGAGATGCTCGCCCAGCGCCGTCATGTGGGACTCCATTTGTTGCATCGTTCCCGACATCGCCGGCTTCGTTTGGTCGCCCATCATCGCCATCTGCGCCTGATGGTGTTGCTTCATCTGGTCGAAGCTGCGCCTCATCTCGGCCACCGCCGGCCGCGCCAGGTCGAGGTTGACGCTCTTCGACTGGGAGACTTGCGCTCGCAATGCCCGAGCGAACGTCGCCAGGTTGTCCCGGTAGGCCATCGCCAGCACATGATGCGGTCCTTCCATCATGCCGCTCATGCCCTGCATGCCTTTCATACCCTCCTGATGCTGGGGCATTTTGGCGGGTGTCGGCGTTGGGGCCTGCGCTACACCGGTTGCCGCGGCAGCGCTGATCAGGAGTGCCAGGAGTCCGGCGGCAGCCGGAACTATCGAATGTTTCCGGGTTTTCATGGTACCTCTTATCCTTGGTCGTGCCGAGCCGTCCGGTGGCTTGGGCGTCGCGGCGGGTTGGGATTCTGACCCAATGTCGAATAACTATATTACTGAGTAGCAATTTACATTCCTAAGTAGGAGATGTTGTTGAGCAAATTGACGCTGACGCCGGAGGTCATGGCGCTCGTCGCCGAGCGATTCAAGGCGCTGGCCGAGCCGGCCCGGCTTCAGATTCTAAGCTGTCTCCGAGCGGGCGAGATGGCGGTGAACGACCTGGTGAATGAGACCGGCTTCGGACAGGCGAACGTCTCCAAGCACCTGCAGCTTCTGCACACGATGGGCTTCGTCCGTCGCCGGAAGGACGGGCTCTTCGTGTACTACGCTCTGGCGGACAAGGGCATCTTCCAGCTCTGCGACACGATGTGCGGCCGCCTCGAGCGGGAGATGAAACGGCGCCGCAAACGCCTCGCCGGTTGAGCGCTCGCAGTACCAGAAGGCTCGGCATCTTCCGCCCTGTGTCACTCCCCGGGGGCCAAAAAGATTGAAGGCTCGGACTCCTACTGCCAGAAACGGGTGGTCTCGCTGCCCTTCGAGCGGGCAATCGCCAGAACTGGATTACGTGGACTTCGCGCTTAACATAGGATTGCTCGCAGAATAGCTGCCGCCGGCCGCGGAAGGATCTCTCAGAAAACTCATCGCCACCTCGCGCACTGCATCGGTGAGTCCCAGTAGATACTCTGCGTTCCCCTCAACGGAGAACGGATTCATCACGGTCGCCCGCAGAACAGTCACGCCCTCTCCGCTATCTGCCAGGTAGGACTCGCCGACGGCGCCAAGCTGTGACAGCAAGGGTTTGATGGCCCCGTCATACTCCGGAGAAGTCAGTTTCGTCCGCGTGATCATGAAGGGCGCAGACATCCCGGCGCTGGGACTGAGCTCATTGTAGATCGCCTCGTTCAAGGCGTTGAGCTCGCTCAGGCTCGTGAGCGACGGGTGCTGCAACAAAAAGCACACGATGTTGAGATCCGGCGTTGGAAGCCGAAGTACTCGAAAGGGGCTGAAGTCGGAGGCGCCAAGGAACGCGTGAAGGTAGCGCGCCGCTTTGAGCGTCGACGCGATGAGTCTTCCATGCCCTCCGCTGTTCAACGGGATCGTCTTGTGGCTGAGCCAGGTCGCGGCGGCGGAAGCACCTGGCTTTGACCCCTCGAATATGAATCGCCCCATGACCGGGGCGTCGCGGCCCTCAGCCGTCGCGAGCACCAGATATTGTGGGTCGGTTGCAACCAGCTCGCGACCACGCCTATCCTTGAGGAGAAACGCTCCGGCAGGATACGGGATGTAGCCAAGCTTGTGGGGGTCGATGCTTACTGAATCCACATTCTCGAGAGCGGAGACCGAGCGCGTCCATTGGTCCGACGGCCAATCCGCTCCGCCGCATATCTGCCGGACCTCCGCGGCCGAGTGACGTGACCCGTCCGCTGTTCGCGTCAGAGACGCCGCATACCCGCCGTAGCATGCATCGGAGTGGATGTGAAACGTGACTCCCAGCTCCCGTTCTGCCCGCGCTCTCACCTCGACGATGCGCTGCAAATCGTCTACGGCGCCTTCCTCCGTCGTGCCGCAGGTGCTCACGCACGCCATGATCGGAATGCGCCTGCTCGCAAGCGACTCGATCTCACGCCACAGTCCGTCGGGGTCCATTCTGCACTCCGCGCCCACTGGCACGAAGACCAGCTGATTGGATCCCACCCCCAGCGCGGCGACGATTTTCGCCCAGGAATAGTGAGCCGTACCCGCCGCGAGAACGACACCGGCCGACAGCGGATCGCCGAACTCGGCGGCGAGCTGCCGGCTGTAATCCTGGTAACCCATGGTCGCAAGCGAGTGTGATCTCAGCGCGTTCTCTACCGCCGGCCGCGGCGCAGCGCGCCAGAGATTTTCCCATAAATCCAGAGAGCTGCTCGGCTGGATGTTCAGCAGCTGCCAGAGATCCAGCTCACTCAGCATCGCGACCGAGCCGTCCGGAAGTGAAACCGAGATGTCGATACCGAGGGAGCCAACTGCCAGAAAAGCCGCCACGGGGTGGTAGTGCACGTTGCGCGCTATCCAGAGCGCCTCGAAATTCGCGATGGTTCCACCGGAAGTAAGATGCCCCCAGCAGCGCCGCGGATCGTAGCCGATCATCTCGGCAAGTTGCTGGGCGACTTCTCCCTCGAGCTTCGTGGTGACGGGCGCGACTTCGCCGGAGACATTGTTCGGGTTGTAGAGCATCGCCGCGAAGTAAGCAGCCTGAGCCGCGATGGTCTGCTCCGACAGCATGTGCCCGTTGTAGCGCCCGCTGAAGAAGGGCACGCTCCCGTGAAGCTGCTGAAGGAGGTCGGCGAATTGCGCTTTCAGCCGCGCGCGAGCTTCAGCGACTGCTGGCGCAAGCGACTCACCTGTCGCAAAAGGCGACGGATCCTCAGGATGATAGGCTCGCCGCCAGTCCAGATGCGCCTCGAGCGCGGAATCGAGCAACTCCTTGAGGAGTGGCGCATTTTCCCCCTTGGGACCGAGGAACCATGAATGAATTGGATTCGGCATGATCGTCGGG
The DNA here is from genome assembly GCA_041498575.1 of Gemmatimonadaceae bacterium. Classification (GTDB taxonomy): domain Bacteria; phylum Gemmatimonadota; class Gemmatimonadetes; order Gemmatimonadales; family Gemmatimonadaceae; genus UBA4720. The sequence continues at coordinate 644 of JBGQIT010000076.1, read as the reverse complement.
TTTAGAGACACTGAGAGCCGCTCAGAGCCAAATCTGCTGGTAAACTTTCGTCCCAACGATCGGAGATTTTCCCAAAACACGTAGGGCATTCCCCTAAGTTGATGCTCGTGTTCGCCTGTGCTACCGGTGAGCGGGCCCCCTGAGGGCGCGGCCAGGCAAGGCTGCGGTCACCTGGCCGCCATCCACGACCGCAACGCCATTCACGAACACGTAGCTGACCCCCGTCGCCAACTGCGCCGGACTCTCGTACGTCGAATTGTCGATGATCGCACTGGGATCGAACACCGTGATATCAGCGTACATACCCGGCTTGAGCAGCCCGCGATCGTTGATCCCGACACGCTGCGCCGCGAGCGACGTCATCTTCCGTACGGCGAATTCGAGCGTGATCACCGAGTCCTGACGCACGTAGCGGCCGAGTATCCGCGGAAAAGTACCGAACGCACGAGGATGCTCGCGCTCGGTGAATTTCCCGGTGGAATCCGGACTCAGCGCGCCCGCGTCCTGGCCCACTGAAACCCACGGCTGCTTCATCGCCAGGCGCAGCGCGTCCTCATTGAAGGAGAAGTAGATCGCACCCGTCCTTCCCTGATCGGCGATGAGAATATCGAACGCGGCATCGTAGGCATCCTGACCGCGCAGCT
>JBGQIT010000075.1:0-9563 GCA_041498575.1 Gemmatimonadaceae bacterium | reverse complement strand
TCTGATGCCAGAAGGTCTTGCCCAGTCCGCGCAGAATTCCGCGCCAACGGGCGTCGTCGTCGACGAGCTGGCGGATCGTGAGCAGCATGTTGGCGCCCTTGTCGTACATGTCGCCGGAGCCTTCGTGGTTCACGCCGTACACGCCGATTATCGGCACGTCGTTTCTGATCAGTTTCCGCTGTCCAATTGTGTACTCCGCTCCTGCCCTCTTTCCCTGCTGGCATTCCGTGTACAGGCCCTCGGCGTATGTCGCGAAGCTCTCGTGGATCCACATGTCCGCGGCATCCTTCATCGAGATGCTGTTGCCGAACCACTCGTGCGCGCTCTCGTGGATGATGATGAAATCCCAGAGCAAACCGTGTCCCGTCTGCGAGCGATCGCGTCCGAGGTAGCCGTTCTGGTAGTGATTGCCGTACGCGACCGCGCTCTGGTGCTCCATGCCGAGGTGCGGGGTCTCGACGAGCTTGTAACCATCTTCGTACCACGGATACGGACCGAACCAGTTCTCGAAGCACTGGAGCATCGGCTTCACCTGCTGGAACTGTTTCTGCGCGGTGTCGAGATGATAATCGAGGGGATAGAAATCGAGCGTGAGCCTTCCCTTCTCTCCCTGATAGACGTCGTTGAAGTGCGCGTAGTGCCCGGCGTTGACGGCGATATCGTAGTTGTTGATTGGATTCCTGACGAACCACTCGTAAGTCGTGGTGCCGTCTGTGTGCGGCGTGGTGCCGCGTAACCTGCCATTCGAGACGTCGAACAGCGAGTCTGGCACCGTGATCGCGACGCGCTGACTATCGGGCTCGTCCGAGTAGATGTCTTTGTTCGGCCACCACACGCTCGCGCCGAGCCCTTCGTTGGCGGTCACGACCCAATCGCGTGCAAGGCTGTCACGGGCCCAGACGAATCCGCCATCCCAGGGCGCGCGGGTCGCGACGGTGGGCTTGCCGTGGTAATAGACGGAGATCGTCTTCCTCGTCCCGATTTTCTGCGGCGATATGAGCGTGACGAAGAAGGCATTCCCGTCGCGCCGGGCGCTCAGCTCCAGCCCGTCCTGCACGATGCTGTCGACGACGAGCGGCATCTGGAGATCGATCTGTATCTCGCGGGTGGGGGCCGGCTTGAGCACACGATAGGTGATCGCGTTGTAGCCGGTGATACTGCTATCAGCGGGATTCACCTTTACATGGAGATCGTAGAAGGCGGCGTCCCACCAGGCTCGCTGCGGTGTGTTGGATCCTCTCAGGGTATCGGCGTGGGTGAACACCGGCGGGGCGACCTGCGCCGTGGCGGTCATGGGCAACACGGCTAGACAACTGCAAAATATGACTACCGGCCAGGGGCTGATGGCGGGTCGGCCACGTGCTTCGGGCTGGCTCTCTAGGCATTCGCGCGTTAGCCCGCAGCCACCAGCCGGTCCGCCGATGGCCCCCGGCCGGTAGTCATACGTTGCAGTTGCTTTTCCCACTATCGTGTAGCCCCTCGCAGGCGCCCGATCTCGTATTCGTGCGGCGGCTCCGCCCCCAACAGATTCTTCACGAAATAATCCCAGCGCCGGCGGACCATGTACGGCTCGTTGCCGAATCCATGAGCCCGGTTGGGAAGCAAAATGAGGTCGAAGTCCTTGTTCGCCTTGATCAGCTCGTTGACGACGAGAAGCGTGTTATACGGCGGAACGTTGTCGTCCATCGTGCCGTGCGCGAGGAGCAGCTTTCCTTTCAGATTCTTCGCCAGGACCTGATTGGCCTCGGGTGCGTAGTTGTCACTTCCATCCGGTGTGCGCACGAGCAAAGCCTGGTATCTCTCTCCCCAGTCGTCCTCGTATTCGCGCTGGTCATGGTTGCCCGCTTCTGATATTCCAACCTTGAAGAAATCCGGGTAGCGGAACATCGCGTCGGCGGCGGCGAATCCTCCGCCCGAGTGCCCGTAGATTCCGGCGCGGTTGATATCGATCCACGGATAGCGGCCCGCGAGCTCCTTCATCCCCGCAACTTGATCAGGGAGTGTGTTGTCGCCCATGTGGCCATAGTAAGCGTCGTGGAACGACTTCGATCTCCACGGCGTTCCCATTCCGTCGATCTCGACGACTATGAATCCCAGCTCCGCCAGCGACTGCGCGTCGCCGCGCGCGGGTGAGAAGCTGCGGCCACCAACGCTTCCGGTCTGTGGACCGGGATAGATGTGATTTACGATCGGGTACTTCTTCGTTCGATCCAGAATCGTGGGCACGTACATCAGGCCGTAGAGATCGGTTTTGCCGTCGCGCGCCTTGACCGTAATTGGCATCGGCGGCTTCCAACCGGCCGCGCGCAATCCCGTTATGTCGGCCGTCTCGAGCGTGACGATGTTCTTCCCACTCAGATCTCGCAGCACGGTGACCGGCGGTGCGTCGGGTTTCGAGTACGTGTCGATGAAGTACTGGCCCGATGGCGCGAGCGCGATTTCGTGGTCGGCGTCTTCGGGGGTGAGAAGGGTGAGGCCATTTCCATCCATTCCGATTTTGTAGAAGTCACGGAAGTATGGGTCGCGTCCACGCTCCTTCGCGTTGCCTACGAACCAGAGGGTTCTGTTCTTCTCGTCGACGCGACGCAGCTGCGCGACATTCCCTTCTCCGCTCGTGATCTTGCTCTTTAGCTGTCCCGTCGCGAGATCGTAGAGATAGAGCTGACCCCAGTCGTCGCGCTCGGAGAACCAGATCACTTCATTGGACGCGGGGAGAACGCGCCAGTTGACGGTACCGTTCCCCGATTCGTACTGCGTCGCTACGTCTTCGCGAAAGACGTCGCGCACGGCGCCGGTCGCGGCGTCGGCAACCCGGAATACCTCGTGCTTGTGATCGCGCGATGTCGAGACAAACGCAACGTGCGACCCATCCGGATACCAGTCCACGTCCGCCCACTCGGTCCCCCGGCAGATCACGTGATCGCAAAGCGTGGAGCGGTGCGCGTCCGCGGGCATTTGAAAGCGGATCACCCGCGGTGTGTCGACATTGATCACCACGCGATGGATCATCGAGATGGCGCTGTCGCCGGGGAGCGGATACTTCCATTGCTGCAGTTCCGGGTGCCCGACTTTCGTGGTGACCAGATACATCTCACCAACCGGGCGATCGTCCTGCTGGAACGTCGCGATCTTTCGGGAATCGGGCGACCAGACAAGGACGGGCCGATCACTTTTTATCCAACCGGCATTATCGGTTGCATACCCAAAGTCCTTCTGACCGTCCGTGGTGAGCTGTGTTTCGCGTCCGGTGGCGATGTCGCGCACCCACAGGTTGTAATCGCGGATGTATGCCGCGCGCTTCCCATCCGGCGATCTGGACTCCGGGCGCGTGCCCGCCGGTCGCTGCATTGGCTGCAGCCGGGAGACTTCGCGCGGATCGAGGGCTCCCCCGCAGCGATCGGTCTCCGGACTGCATGGAACACGAGTGCCCTTGGACGGATCGACGAGAACGAACTGATTCTGACCCCGCACCATGATGCGGTATCCGAAGCGGTCGCCTGTCAGCCACGTTGGTTGCACACCCATTCCGGTGACGAGCGGAAGCGTGTTTTCTCGCAGAAACTTTTCCGCGCGAGCGTAGTCCGCGGCGGTGACGACAGGCGCTTGCTGGGCACTAGCCGGTAGCGAGAACACAGAGACACCGATTAATCCGGCGGAGATTCCGATTACTGCACGAGTGCGCATTGCTGCACGGTTGACCATCTGCTAATTCCTCCCGGTCGGCTTGGTCGGCACCGCGGCGCGGGGCCAGACGTTGTCGCTCGCATCGTGATCCGGAAATCGCCCATTCGGATCGAGCGTGATCTTCGTGATTGTGCGCCCGCCGAACGCCAGGCCGGCCACAAAGGTGCGGCTCCCAGCGAACCAGACATCGGCAGGATAAGTGACGAGGGCGGTATTCGCGTCCAACCACTCGATGAACTCGAATGTGGCTGTGGCGATATCCGACCTTGTTGTGCCAGCGGGCTTGATCCTCGAACCTGTCGGAGAAAGCTCCACTTTCAAAACCACCGGCGATGGCATCTGTCCGTTTTGACGTACCGTCACGAACGTTCGTCCGCCTGACGTCCTCACATTCTGAATCGAGCCATCGACCGACTCGGTGGTGAAAAGCCAATAGTTCCAGAACCAGCCGAGGTCCTGGTGGAGCGCGTTGCTCATGAAGTTCGCGTAGTCCCACGGAGATGGATGCTTGAAGCGCCAGGCCTTCGCATAGTCGCTCATTGCCCGCCACACTGCGCTGTCGCCGACGACGCCTCCCAGCGATGAAAGCATCAGGGGTGCTTTCCCATACGCTACAAATCCGTAGAACGGGCCCGCATAATTTTCGTCCCACATGAGCGTGGGCTCGAGCTCGTTGCCGCTGATTCGTCCGTAGGAGAGGCCGAGGCTGTCGAGTGTGTACGGCTTGTGGTCGCGGTCGGCATCGGAGAGGATGTTCATATACTGATTGAATCCCTCATCCATCCATCCGTACCACGTCTCGTTCACACCGACCATCATCGGCCACCATTCGTGTCCGGTCTCGTGGTCGGCGGCGAACACCGCGGACATGATGAACATGGGATATTCCATGCCCAGCTCCGGTCCATCGACCATCGTGAGCTGCGGAAAGGCGTACGGCATCCACAGCTTCGAGTAGTACTCGAGCGCGTGGCGGACCACGTGCGGTCCATCGGCGTATGCCTGCGCGTGGCCTGGCAGATACATGACGTTGAAGGGTACCGGGCCTCTTCCCGGAATCATTGCGCGCGACGCATCCCATACGAACTGGTTGGCGGTCGCCCACGCGAAATCACCGACGGTGTCCGCGACGAAGCGCCAGACGAGCCGTCCATTCGCCCCCACAGCGGTCGATTTGCCCGGGCCACGCTCAACCGCCGAGACGATGTGCCGGGTGGAATCGGATTCGAGAACGTGCGACAAACGCTCGCGCGCTGTCGGGGTGAGAACCTCGGTGGGATTCTGGAGCACACCTGTCGCACCGACGATCCAACCCGCGGGTACATCGATGCTCACATCGAAGTGGCCGAAGTTGTTGTAGAACTCGCCGTTTCCGAGGTACGGATCCGTGTCCCAACCCCCGTCGCGGAGATCGTCGAACACCGCCAGTCGCGGATACCACTGTGCAACCTGATAGAGCGTGTCGGCCCAGCGCCCCATGCGGAATCCTCGGGGGCCGTCGGTGCGCGGCACCTGGAAGCTCCAATCCGCCTCGATTGTCCCGCTCGAGTGGGCAGCGATCGGAGTCGCCAGCGGAATGCGCGCCGAAGTCTGTCTGAGTGTCCGAGAGAGGGGAGGCGTTCGGCGCGTTGTACCGGGAATCGGATTTCCGAGCGTGTCGGTCACCGGCAGGGTCTGACCGTTGACGACGAGCCTCGTGATGCTCATTCCACCGGTGACGGCATCCATCGCGCTGACGCGCGGTGCCTCGGGCCTGAAGATGTTCTGGTCCAGTCGCAGCACCACTGATCGCATCGCCGAGTCGCTGTTGTTGCGGAAGGTGACGCTCTCGTGGCCGGAGACGACCGACGTCGACGAATCGAGGCGGGCGCTGATTTTGTAGTCGGTCCACAGCTGCCAGTAGTTGCGTCCCGGGCGGCCGGTCGAGTCCCTCGTCCCCGCGGCGAACGCTCTCTTGATCGTGTTGGTCATCGGTATGTCTCGACGAACCGGTCGCTCCGGGAATCTCGAAGATGTAGTTGGCCGAGACCTCGCCGTCGCTGGAGGAGCCGTGGATGTGGCCTGCGCCGACGAATGCGACGGAGCGAGGACGAGAAATGCGGGGACGGCGAGCGCGGTCAACAATCGTGCGGACATTCTGGCTCCAGAGAGAGATGGCCGCTTACGGAGCAGCCAGCGGCCCGGCGAAACAATTTAGCCCAGAGAAAAGTAGTTCGTGAACGCAACAGAGCGTATCATTGGTCTATTGGACGCTCAGGAGAGAGATATGGACTTCAACCTCGATGAGGCGATTCCGGTTCTGGAGCGGACGCCGGCGCTGTTGACGACGCTGCTCGACGATCTGCCGGAGGATTGGATGCGGGTGGACGAAGGAGCCGACACCTGGAGTCCGCGCGAGGTCGTCGCGCATCTCATCCACGGCGAGAGAACCGACTGGATTCCGCGCGCCCGGATAATTCTGAAGCAGGAAAGCTACCGCCGGTTCGATCCATTCGACCGTTTCGCGGAGCTGAAAACGGAGCGGCCGCTCAAGGATCTGCTCGAGGAATTCGACCACCTGCGGTCGGGCAATGTCGCGACGCTGCGCGGCTGGAACCTCAAGGAAAAGGACATGGAGCTGACGGGCGAGCATCCGGAATTTGGCACGGTAACCATGCGCCAGCTTCTCGCCACGTGGGTTGTTCACGATCTCTCGCATATCGCTCAGATCACGAGGACCATGGCCCGCGCGTATACCAAAGCCGTGGGTCCATGGACAGCGTACTTCCGCGTTCTGCAGCGGGACGTGCGGCAGTGATTATTTGGCGCGCCTTTGGACCATCGCGGGTCAGTCGGGCGAGGGTGTCCTCTCCGGCGCTACGCTCGCTTTCCCCGCCCGCACACTTGCGCTTAGCGGGCACCCGAAGCCCCTAACTACGCTCCTTCGCTCCGCTCAGTCGCGGGTCTCCTCCTCGCACTCGCTTTGCAAAGCGCCTGCGAGGACACCCTCACCCTCCTTCCCTCCAGCTCGTTAACCACTTTCGGGAACACGATCAATGCGCTACGTGATGCGGCAGAAGCTGTTGTCGCTGGCGGATAACTTCACGATCAAGGACGAGAACGAACGCGACGCTTACGTCGTGAAGGGAAAGTTGTTCAGCTTCGGCGACAAGCTCTCGTTTCAGGACCCTGACGGGAACGAGTTGGTGTACATCGACCAACGGCTTCTCAGTTGGGGCCCAACTTACGAGTTGTGGCGCGGAACGGATTTGCTCGCAGTCGTGAAGCGCCAGTTGTTCTCATTCATCCACCACCGCTTCACGGTTGATGTCCCAGGCCCCGACGATCTCGAGGCAGAGGGCGATTTTCTCGATCACGAGTACACGTTTGCGCGCGGTGATCACGTCGCCGCTTCCGTCTCCAAAAAGTGGTTCAGTTGGACCGACACCTACGGAATAGAAGTCGCTGAAGGTGAGGATCCGGTTCTCATCCTCGCGAGCGCCGTCGTCGTCGACATGGTCTGCCACGGCGACAACAAACGTCGCTAGCGCCCTCAGCCTTTCTTATCTCTCGGACTCCCAGGCAATGCGCTATGTGATGCGGCAGAAGCCGCTGTCGCTGGCCGTCAGTTTCACCATCAAGGACGAGAGCGATCGCGACGCGTTCTACGTCAAGGGGGAGTCCTTCCGCTTTGACAATAGGCTTTCCCTTCAGGACACCTAGGTAACGAGCTCGTCCACATCGATCAGCGTCTTCTCAACTGGACTCCTACCTACGAGTTGTGGCGCGATGGCCGGCTACTCGCTGTAATCGAGCGTGAGCTTTTCTCCGGCCTCCGCCATCGGTTCACGGTCGACGTGCGCGGTTCCGGCGATCTCGAGGCTGACGGCAACTTTCTCGATCACGAGTACATCTTCACGCGCGCTGATCAGGCCGTGGCAATCCTCACGAGGCGCTGGTTCGCCCTCACCGCCACCTGCGGTATTGAAATCAATGAAGGCGAAGATCAACCCCTCATTCTCGCCAGCGCGGTAGTGGTCGAATTGGTTTGCCGGCGACGGCAAACGACGTTCACCATCACGTAAGCCGGAAATGAAAACCTCCGTGAAGAGGATTGTCTCCACGGAGGTCGCGTGTAGGAGAGCGTCTGCGATCGCTCGGGGGTGCGCTAAGGATTGAACCAGTATGAAGCTTTCACCAGCAGCGTGTTATTCGGGTGCAGACTGAACAGGTTCCCGAGATCGTGCCGGAAGTTGAACTCGCTCGCCTGATCACTCGACAGCTCGCGTCCCTGCTGCCAAACGAAGAAGAGCGTAGAGCCGGGGCGATACTCCCACCGGACAACGGTGTTGGAGCGCAGCTGCTTGAAATCGAATCCACCCGGATCCCCGCCCATGTACGGCTTGTAGCGATCCTCGTACTTCTCGGCCCGCGGATTCGCCAGCTCGCGCCAGTTGGAGTACTTGCCGGTCGTCATGAACGGCTGCGCGTAGAACTGGAGAGACAGTGTCGGTGATGCGGTGAAGTTGATACGAGAGTTCAGGCTCAGCGTGGTCTGATCCAGATGCGCGAATGTGTAGTGCGTCGTGTCGGAGCCGGTGTCACCGAAGTTGCCGACCCACTGATTGTCGTCGATCGCGTGCTCGTAGTTGGCGCCGAGTGAAGCGGAGAACCGGCTGGAGACGCGGAAATCGACGCTGGGGTTGACCCAGTGACCGGTCGAGCGTCGGGCATCGCTGCCGTACGCTCCGACGAACAGGTATGGCGTCCACTTCTTCCGCCCGTCGCCTTCGACTCCGGTCCAGCTGTCGAAGTCGCGGGATCGACGCACGGCCGGTCCGCCGCGGGCTTCACGGTCCGCATATGTCGGAACAAAATTCCCGAAATTGCCGCCGATGTGGCCCCACATCTGGTTGGGGAACTGCACGTGCCAGTTCGTGTTGAGCGACATGTTCGTTGGCAGGCCCGCCGTCGACCACGTCTGGAACGTGTTGAAATTGAAGAATGCTCTGCGATAGACCTTGGTCGGCCTGTTCATCTGCAGTGCGAACCAGTTGCGGAACATCTGCTCGTCCGCGCGCGGCTGGAACCCGACGTCATTGGTCTCGAAGCCGGGCGAGAAGCGCTGATACACGCTCTGGAAGCGGGTCACCCCACCGCCGAACTTGCTGATCGTCAGGCGCTCAGCGTTTCCCGAGAGCGAAGTGCGGTTGGGATCGAACGCGATGTTGTCGTCCGGACGCTGGTATCGGTGCACGCCATCGAGTTGTGTCGACGCAATCGCTTCACGAGTGCCGCGAACGAGACTGCCGGCAACGTACCCAGTCAGCTCGTAATTCTTGTCGAAGAATCGCTTTCTCACATCGATACCGCCCGTGTAGGCGCTGTTCCGGAGATAGGGCGAGCTCTGAGCATCCAAGGATCGGTCGACCGCCGTAATCATGGTTCCAATGTCACCGGTGCCACCGAACAAAGATTGCTGGAGCCGGGCGACAGCATAATTCGTCTGTGGCTCGATCGTGGCGCCTTGCGCGCCCTGCTCCCTCTGGGTGACGGCGTCGAGCAATCCTACCGAGAGTCCGCGTCCAAGCCGTCCGCCGACCTTGGCGGCGCTGAGGATGGTGGTGTTGGTCGCGCTACTCTCGTCCCCGTAAACTCCGGCGAGCTGCGGCGACCTGCCAATGCGTCGCGAGTAGAAAAGGCCGGTGCACTGAGTATCGATATCGCCGCACGCCGTCCGGAAGCTGAAGATGCCCGCTCCTTCGAGGAAGAACGGCCGCCGCTCCTCGAAGAACTGCTCGAAGGCGGAGAGATTGAGAACCGACGGATCCGCCTCGACCTGGCCGAAGTCGGGGTTGATCGTGGCGTCGAGCGTGAGGTTCGATGACAAGCCGTACTTG
>JBGQIT010000074.1:0-9799 GCA_041498575.1 Gemmatimonadaceae bacterium | reverse complement strand
GACGTCGAGTCCGCGGAGATCGTGGAGATCGCCGCAGTGCGCGTGCGCGACGGCAAAGTGGTGGACGAGTACCAGACACGGGTGAAGCCGCGGGTGCCGATCACTTTCGGTGCGCAGGCGACCCACGGGATCTCCGAGGAAGATGTAGCGGACTCACCGTACTTTGAGACGATGTGGCCCGAGTTCCGTGCCTTCTGCGGCTCGGATATCCTCGTCGCACACAACGGCTACACGTTCGACTTTCCGATCCTGCGACGAATGGCGGCGAAGCTTCACGGCGGAACGGACTTTTCGACGTACGACACGCTACCCCTCGCCCGAACGCTGCACGCTACCAGCCGGCGGCTCGAGCATCTCGCCAAACGCTATGGCATTGCCGCCGGCAAGTCGCACCGCGCGCTCGACGACTGCCTCACCCTGGCGAAACTGTTTCCGCTGCTGAGCGAGACGAGACTCGAGTACGCCCGCAAGACCGCGCTCGTGAATCTCCTCGATCAGCTCGGAATCGCGCTAGCTCTCAGCGATCGCGATTCACTGTGTGACGAAGCGCGGAAAATCTTCGAGTTCGTTCCCGCGTATTCGCTCGGGCGGCACAGCGACTGTCTCGATCGTTATGCATCCGAGCGCGAGCTTTGCGGAGACACCTCGCTCCCGACCGTCGACGATCTGATCGCGCTCCTCGGCGGCCATCAACTGATGCAGCGGCTGCGGTCCGAGCGCTCGGCCGAGAAACGATATCCGGAAACGATGGGGAGATTGCGCCGACTGATCGAAGCGTGCGCGAACGGCGAGCTCACCGAGCAGATATGCACGTTTCTCGAGCGAGCTGTTCTGTCCAGGTACGATGGAGCCGAGACGGAAAAGAGTCGAGTCAATCTGCTGACCATGCACTCCACCAAGGGGCTCGAGTTCTCGCGCGTGTACATCGTGGGGGTGGAGGACGAGCAGCTCATTCCGACGCCGCGAAATGGAGTGCTGGGAAAACTGGATCTCGAAGAGGCGCGGCGACTTCTCTACGTCGGAATGACCCGAACGAAGGATCGCCTGGTGATGACCCGCGTTAAATCGAGAGGCGAGAAATCGACGGGTGGACATCGTTTTCTAGATGAGATGCGCCTCAAATTGAGCGACCAGGTCTAGCGCACCGAGTACCTAACGCTGTGGCGAGCGGGTAACTCTCCAAATGGTATTGCCGACGTCGTCCGCCACGAGCAGCGCGCCATCCTTGTCGATCGCGACGCCAACCGGGCGCCCCATAGCGTCTCCGTTCTCCCGAATGAAGCCGGTCAACACGTCGATCGGCTTTCCACTGGGTACCCCGTGCTCGAAGGGGACGAAGATCACCCTGTAGCCACTGAAGGGTTTGCGATTCCAGGACCCGTGCTGCCCGACGAACATGCCGCTCATGAATCGCGGGGGCAGCGCTCTTCCCCCTGACCAGGTCAGGCCAAGCGATGCGGTATGCGACCCGAGAGCGTAGTCGGGGACGATGGCGCGATCGACGAGATCCGGACGCTGCGGCTCGATACGGTGGTCGATGTGCCTGCCGTAGTAGCTGTACGGCCAACCGTAGAATCCGCCGTCGCGCACCGAGGTCATGTAATCGGGGACGAGGTCGCTTCCCAGCTCATCCCGTTCGTTCACCGATGCCCACAGCTTCCCGCTCTCGGGTTCCCACGCGAGCCCTACCGGATTCCGCAGGCCGGTTGCGAACACTCGGTGTCTACCCGTTGCCCGATCCACTTCCCAGATTGCCGCGCGGTCGGTCTCGTGGAGGACTCCGTTTTCCATCGCGTTGCTGTTGGAGCCGACCGACGCGTACAGCTTCGACCCATCCGGACTGGCAATCACGTTTTTCGTCCAGTGATGGTTGATTCGGCCCGCCGGGAGATCGACCAGCTTGACTCCCCGAGCGACGACGTTCGTGACACCCCTGGTGTAGGGAAAGCGCACGATCGCGTCACTATTCGCGACATAAAGTGAGTCGCCCACCAGCGCCATTCCGAACGGCGAATAAAGCCCCGACAGAAACACGGATCGCGTGTCCGCAATCCCGTCCCCATTGCTATCGCGCAGCAGAATGATGCGATTCGGGCTTGGCACGCCGCCGCCGGACTTCGCCTGAAAGATTTTGAAGAAGAGTCCCTTGATTCCTTTATTGTCGTCCGGTCTCTTCGGGGCATTCGTCTCAGCGACAAGCACATCGCCATTCGGCAGCACGTAGAGCCAGCGGGGATGGTCGAGGCCGCGGGCGAACGCGCGAACCATGAGCCCGTCGGCCGCGACTGGCGTGGCGTCGTCTGTCCACGACTTCGCCTTCACAATGCCCATGATGGGAATCAGCGACTCTTTGGGCCGCGGAATGACCGGGTGGACGCCCATTTCGGCAGAAACCGGTATACGTGCCGGCGACCCGCAGGCGGCCGAAAGTGCGGCAACGCCAAGCAAATAGATCCGGAGGAAACCGTGTTCCATAATGTTTTGGGGAGCGCAAGAATCACGCGAGTCACGAGCGGATGATAAGTTTGAAATAATGTCTGAGCGCGAACGGCAACCAACGGGCGGTGAGTGGCATGTCCCAGTGGGCGGTGAGGAAACCTCAGCGGTTTTCGAGCCGGCGATTGGGGCTGAGCAGGGGGTAGTCTTCGTTTTTGCCCACGGCGCCGGCGGCAACATGAACGATCGCGGAGTCCTCCAGACCGCGAACGCGCTGCGAGCCCGAGGAATCGGCGTCGTCCGCTTCAACTTCCTCTACAAGGAAAAAAAATCCGGGCGCCCCGACCCAATGCCGCGACTCAAGGAGTGTCTCTCGGCCGTCGTCGCTCGCACTCGGGAGGAGGTGAAGCCGAGGACGCTCATCATCGGTGGCCGCTCGATGGGCGGCCGGGCCGCCTCGATGCTCGCCGCGGATGGATTTGCGTGCGATGGGCTGCTGCTGCTGGCCTATCCGCTGCATCCGCCGGGTAGACCTGATCAATTGCGCGATGCGCATCTGCCCGCGATCAAAGTTCCCGTGATCTGTTTCAACGGCACGCGCGACCCCTTCTGCACGCCGAGCCTGATGGAGGAAGTGTTGAAGCGGGTGACGACCGACTGGGAGATGCATTGGGTCGAAGGCGCCGATCACAGCTTTCACGTCCTCAAGTCATCCGGCAAGACGGACGCTCAGGTGCTCGCGGAAATCGGTGACGCGGTAGGGGAGTGGGAAGCGGGAAGCGGGAAGGGGGAAGGGGGAAGGGGGAGCCCCATCGCCGTCAGAAGATTGACGGGCAATTGACCATACCCCGAGCGCGGCCTTTCTCCCTTCCCCCTTCCCGCTTCCCCCCTCCCCCCTTGACATATCCGGAGCGCCACACCTTACTTAACCAACAGGTTACTTAACCGGATAGTTTATTACCGATGCCAGCCGACCGCCTTTCCACCGTCTTGAGCGCACTCTCCGATCCCACCCGCCGGGCGATCATCGCTCGGCTCGCCGTGAGCGGAGAGACCTCCGTCACCGCGCTCGCCAAGCCATTCCGGATGAGCCTCCCGGCCGTCTCCAAGCACTTGAGGGTGCTGGAGGATGCCGGGCTCATCTCTCGCGGCCGCGACGCGCAGTGGCGCCCCGCCCGACTGCAGGCTGCCCCGCTCAAAGAGGTTTCCGACTGGGTCGGGCGGTACCGAGACTTCTGGGAGAAACGATTCGATCGGCTGGACAACTATTTACAGGATCTTCAAAAGGAGAAGAAAAATGGCCGTCTCAAGCGCAGCAAATAAACGCGACGCCGCACCGGCGGAGCAAACACTCGTCATCAAGCGCACCTTCGAAGCACCGCGCGATCTCCTTTGGAAGGTGTGGTCGGATCCAGTTCAAGCGAAGAACTGGTGGGGACCGGAGGGTTTTACCGCACCAGTTGTCGAGCTGGACGTGCGTCCCGGCGGAAAATGGCGGGCGATGATGCGCTCACCCGACGGCAGGGAGCTCTGGCAGCACGGCGTTTATCGCGAGATCGTTCCGCCCGAGAAGATCTCCTTCACTTTTATCTGGGACGAGCACCCGGATCACGAAATGCTGATCACCATCACCTTCGCGGCGCGCGGGAACAAGACCGATATGGTTTTCCGCCAGGGCGTGTTCACGTCGGTCGAAGACCGCAGCGGACACGAGGGCGGTTGGAATCAGAGCTTCGACCGCTTTGCCGCATATCTAAAAACCGTCGGAGGACGTACGAATGCTCGCTGACAAGGACGCCGTAGCAACGGTCGCGGTGAAAGATCTCAAGGCCGCGAAAAAATTCTACGGCGACACACTCGGCCTCAAGCCGACGCCGGTCCCGGAACCAGAAGTGCTCAACTACAAGAGCGGAAACTCCACCGTTCTCGTTTACAAATCACAATTCGCGGGCAGCAACAAGGCGACCTCCGTTACGTGGATTGTCGACGACGTCGAGGGCACGGTGAAGGATCTCAAGGCCAAGGGGATTGCGTTCGAGCACTATGACTTTCCCGGAATGACTCGAAAGGGAGACGTCCATATCGCGGGAAAATCGAAAGCAGCGTGGTTCAAGGATCCGGACGGCAACATCCTCGCGGTGGTAAGCGGGTGACATGCGGGGCGGCCCTGCCGCGCGAGCCTTCCCGTCTGAGCGCGAATGAGGAAATCGTGTTGTAAGTAACCCGTTGTCGCGATGGACTTTAGGGGTGTCAAACAAGAACGGGGTGCCGCGTGTCGATTTCGCGGTGCCCCGTTCGACGTGTAAGTAGAGAGCAGGACGACCCGCTGGAATGGCGCGGACCGCCGCTCAGAGATCCGAAACGATAAGGAGAAACGACAATGCGGTTCATGGTGATAGTAAAAGCCAACAAGGAGTCGGAAGCAGGCGGCCTCCCCGACGAGAAACTCCTTGCCGACATGGGGAAGTTCAACGAAGAGCTGGTGAAGGCAGGAGTTCTGCTCGCGGCTGAAGGTCTCCAGCCGAGCTCGAAGGGCGCTCGCGTGAGATTCTCGGGAAATAAGCGAGACGTGATCGATGGGCCGTTCGCCGAGACGAAGGAGCTGATTGCCGGCTTCTGGTTGTTCCAGGTAAAGTCGCTGGATGAGGCGATCGAGTGGGTCAAGAGATCGCCGAATCCGTTCCCGAAAGGCGATTCCGAGATCGAGATTCGCCAGGTGTTCGAGGCGGACGATTTTGGTCCCGAGTTTACTACCGAGTTCAAGGAGAAATACCGGTCAGGAATCCGGTCGCAAGGTTGAGGGAGCAAGAGGAGCGGGTTGGCAGGCAGATGGCCGCGAACGCAAACAAGTAACAGGAAATTCAGATTCGCCCATGAGCAGCGGGAAGCAGTTGGAAATCCGACTCAACCGTAGAAATCCGATTCAACCATAAAGGAGCGCCAATGCGATACATGACGCTATACAAGCCGGGCACCGAGAACGACGCGCCCACCGAAAAGGAAATGGCCGCCGTTGGCCAGCTGATCGAAGAGATGGCGAGGGCAGGCACGCTGATCACGACCGACGGGCTCCAACCCAGCTCGAAGGGCGCGCGTGTCCGGATCGACTCGACTGGAAAGTTCACTGTCATCGACGGACCATTCACCGAGACGAAGGAGTTGGTCGGCGGCTACGCGATCATCAACGCGAAGTCAAAAGCCGAGGCAATCGAGCTGACGAAGCGTTTCCTCAAGACGATGGGCAGGGGCGAGAGCGAAATTCGCCTGATGCAGGACGCTCCGGCGTTTGATGCTGCATCAGGGCCGCCGTCAGGCAAGGCAGCTCAGAAGCCGCGTGGAAAGACTGCCGCAAGGGCGTAACGACGACGTTTCGGCCCTTGCACGGGGGCGCGAAGCTGGTGTGATTGGAGGTCGTGACGACCTCCGACACCCATCGGGCGATCGATGCAGTCTGGCGAATCGAATCCGCGAAGCTGATAGCAGGACTTACGCGGATAGTGCGCGATGTCGGTCTCGCTGAGGACCTCGCGCAGGACGCGCTCCTTGCCGCGCTCGAGCGGTGGCCCGAGTCGGGCGTCCCCGACAACCCCGGCGCGTGGCTCATGGCCACCGCGAAACATCGGGCGATCGACACGTTTCGACGAACCGAGCGGATCGAACGCAAACACGAGGAGCTCGGTCACGAGCTCCAGTCACGCCAGGAGCTGGCGGTGGCGGATATGGACGCAGCGATCGACGACGACTTCGGCGACGACATTCTACGCCTAGTGTTCATGTCCTGTCATCCGGTGCTCCCTCGGGAAGCGCGGACCGCGCTCACGCTGCGCTTGCTCGGTGGTCTCACTACCGATGAGATAGCGCGGGCGTTTCTCGTGCCCGAGCCAACCGTCGCACAGCGAATCGTCCGCGCCAAGCGGACTCTCTCCGAGCGCAAGATTCCCTTTGAAGTCCCGCGCGGGACCGAGCTTGCCGCCCGATTGTCGTCGGTGCTCGAGGTCATCTACCTCGTGTTCAACGAAGGCTACTCGGCCACAGCCGGCGACGACCTGGTGCGACCTGCTCTTTGCGAGGACGCGCTGCGCCTTGGTCGCATCCTCGCCGAGCTTGCTCCGGAGGAGCCGGAGGTCCACGGACTCGTTGCGCTGATGGAGATCCAGGCGTCACGCCTGCGCGCGCGAACCGGCCCCACGGGGAAGGCGATACTTTTGCTCGATCAGGACCGTGGGCGCTGGGATCAGATCCTGATCCGCCGCGGTCTCTCGGCGCTCGAGCGCGCGGAGAGGCTCCGCGGGGCGAATGGCCCCTATGCACTGCAGGCGGCCATTGTCGCCTGTCATGCGCGCGCGCGTACCGCGGCGGAGACGGATTGGCAGCGCATCGCGTCGCTGTATGATGCGCTGGCGGCGGCTGCGCCTTCGCCGATCGTGGATCTCAATCGTGCAGTCGCGGTCGCAATGGCTTTCGGTCCGGCAGAGGGTTTGAAGATCGTCGATGCGCTGACGTTGGAGCCGTCGCTCAAGGGCTACCATCTATTGCCGGCGGCCCGGGCGGACCTGCTGGAGAAACTGGGACGTTTCGACGAGGCGCGGAAGGAATTCGAGCGCGCCGCATCCATGACACGAAACGCTCGTGAGCGCGAGTTGCTGCTCGATCGCTCGCGTGCACATGCAGGTGATTCACGACCGCAATGAACAATCAATTGGAGAATGATCGATGGAATATGGTGCGCAAGCAGCTCCTATCTCGAAGGGTCAGCTCTGGACCGGACGCGTTCTCAGCGGCATCGCTGTTCTGTTCATGCTCTTCGATACCGTCATACACGCAATGAAGCCGCCTCCGGTGGTCCAGGGATTCGCGCAGCTTGGATTTCCTCTGAGTGCGGCGATCCCTCTCAGTATCATCGAGTTTATCGGTATTGTCCTGTACTTGATTCCGCGGACATCCGTTTTTGGCGCGATTCTGCTAACCGGGTATCTCGGAGGGGCGATTGCGATCCAGGTGCGTGTCGGCGCTCCACTCTTCAGCACTGTGCTTGCTCCGGTATACGTCGCGCTCTTTTTGTGGGGAGGACTCTACCTCCGCGACGAGCAGGTGCGCGCTCTCATCCCTCTGCGACGCTGACAAATCGGAGACGATACGATGAAAACGACCACGAACGCCCGGACTTTCCTCCGATTCGTCGTGCCCGCCATCGCCATGGTGATGCTTGTTGTCGCGCCAATCGCGTCGGCGCAACGGACTATCGGCCGCAGAGGCACCGGGGGACGCTACGCCTTCGTGAATGGCCTCAAGATGTACTACGAGGTTCGCGGTCCCCAGCGCGGCACGCCGATCGTGTTTCTCCACGGTGCGTTCTCCAATATCGAGTCTGACTTTGGAAAGATCCTGCCGACCATCGCGAAGACCAGGCAGGTCATCGCGATCGAGCAGCAGGGTCACGGACGGACCGCTGACATAGATCGTCCGCTCACCTACGAGCAGATGGCGGACGATGTCGCCGAGCTTCTGCGGCAGCTGAGGATTACGAAGGCGGACTTCGTCGGCTACAGCATGGGAGGCGGGGTCGCCATGTACGTCGCGGTTCGACATCCGGAGCTGGTGCGCAAGCTGGTGTTCGCGGGAGGAGCGAGCTACGACACCGACGGATTCTATCCCGAGCTGCTCGAGGGCGAAAAGAAAATGACGCCCGACGCATTTGTCGGGACGCCCTGGCTCAAGACGTACATGAGGATTGCTCCGAACAAGGGCGACTGGCCCAAGCTCGTCGAAAAAATAAAAATACTCGACCTGAACTGGCGCGGTTTGTCGGATGACCAGCTTCGATCGATCAAGGTTCCCACGATGCTCATCGTCGGTGACGCCGATGTCGTGCGTCCCGAGCACGTCGTCAAGATGTTCCGGCTGCTCGGCGGCGGTGCACCAGGCGACCTCGTCGGCCTCCCGCGTTCCAGGCTTGCGGTGCTGCCGGGCACGACGCATGTCACACTCATAACCCGCACGAATTGGCTGCTCTCGATGATCCCTGAATTTCTCGACGCGCCAGTGCCGAGCGGGAAATAGGGATCCGTCGAGTGTTGACGCCGCGATTGCTCGCTCAAAGGCTGGTGCCGGAAATTGACTGACGCAGTCGCACCCGCCGCGCCCATCGATTCCGCGCCGACAACAGGCGCGCGACCGCGGCGCCGGCCGTATGACCGCTCCATTGTCGAGGGGCCGCTGCTCCCCGCAGTGTGGAAGCTCGCGTGGCCCACGATGCTCACGAACATCGTCGGCGGGTTGCAGGGCATGGTGGATCAGGCGCTGGTCGGTAATCTCATCGGGTACAAGGCCAACGCGGCGATAGGCGTCAGCATGCAGATGTGGCTCATCGTCATGATCTTCATCTCGTCGCTGTTCACCGGGATGAGTGTTCTGGTTGCGCGCTTCACCGGCGCTGGCGACCACGACAAGGTTGACCGCGCGGTCTATCAGGCGTTCATTACGGCGATCGGGATGGCGGTCCTGGTGATGGCGCCCATCGGTTATTTCGCCGCGCCGTGGCTGCTCAATTTCGTGAATGCCGCGCCAGAGGTGCAACGCGAGGCGCTGCCATTCCTGCGTATCATGTTCGTGTTCAGCGGCGGAATGCTCGTCTTCTTCATGCTCGGTGGCGCGCTCCGATCCGCCGGCGACGCGCGGACGCCGATGATACTCGGCATTAGTCTGACGGTGCTGAATCTCGTGCTGAACATCATCCTGATCCGCGGCCTCGGTCCCATCCCCGCGTTCGGGACGAAGGGTGCGGCGATGGGAACGTGCATCGCTTCGGGACTCCTCGCGGTGTACGCGGTTGTAAAACTGTGGAATGGCGGATGGGTCGTAACGTTTCCACGTGGACGCGAGCTGCGCCCGGACTGGGAGATCATCCGCGCCTTGTTCCGGTTCGGACTCCCGGCGGGCTTCCAGGGAATCGCGATGAACATCGGCGGCGTGTTCATGCTGGCGTTCATCGGATCACTCGCGCAGAGCGCCGCGGCGCAGGCGGCGTTCGCGGTGTGCTATTCGCAGCTTTTCTCGCTCGTCACGTGGACGTCGGTCGGTCTCATGGGTGCTTCCGCGGCTATCGCCGGTCAGAATCTCGGCGCGGGCAAGCCGGATCGCACGGCGGCCGCGGTGCGCCTTGCCGCTCGGATCGGTGTCTCGAGCGCGGCGATCGTCGGCGCGATGTTCCTGTTGTTCCCGCGGCAGCTGCTGGCGGTCAAGGTCGCCGGCGCCCTGGTCGTCGGCGCAGGCTCGCTGCTCCTGGTCCGCCGCTGGCCGCCGACGCGTCGTGACGTCGTGCGGCGGCTCGTCGCCTGGTTCGCCCTGGTGGGCTTCGTCGGCT
>JBGQIT010000073.1:0-9812 GCA_041498575.1 Gemmatimonadaceae bacterium | reverse complement strand
GGAATCGCGCGTGAGATATTGGTTGGGGCTGTCACAGGTTGGGTTCGTCGGCTCAGCGCCGGCGCTCGCTGATCCGGACCAGGAGACGTTCCCGCAAATAATGGCTGGTGCTGCTGCTATCAAACCCGAGCCGATTCTCCCACTCCTCAAGAAGCGAATAGCGCTCCTTTCGCTGGCGCTCCATCTCGTCGGGTGCGTGAACGAGCCCGTGGAGTGGGGCAACGTCTCGTACCGACAATCCCAGCTCGGCGATCCCGATACACGGAGCGCCGTCATGAGCGCGAACATGCCAGCCATGGCGGGGACGAGCGCTCCATGCATCAGGTCGATTCGCACTGCCGGAAGCGCCAATGAATTGTTTCGCGCCTGGTGGTCGTCGCGGAGCGACAGCAACGTCGTGCTGTGGATGCAGCGCTCCGGAGATCAGGGCGGGACTTGGCAGGTCCCGGTTGAAGTCGAGTCGCGCGATCGGGGCCGCCGCGGCTGCGATCGTCCTGCCCCCGGAATTTTCTACGATCCCTCGAGCGGCTACGTGCACCTCGTCTATTTCATCGAGGCGAGCGACGGGGCCGGCGTTTTCTTCGCGCACTCGATGGATCAGGGAGGGATGTTTCACTCGCCAGTTCCCGTGGTGTACGGCAACTCACCTTCGTTGGCGAGTGTGGCCGCGCACGGGGACAGCGTCGTCGTGGTGTTCGAAGATCCAAATTCCACGCGACCGACGATCGGGATCGTGCTATCTCACGTCACGGGTCACATTTTCGACCAGCGCGGGCAGGTGACACCCGACGACGTCCTGGCGATCGCGCCCTGGGTTGTTCTTGATCACAACAAAATCAGAGTCTGGTGGAAGGCGCCCGGCGATTCCGTTGGCGGGGCGGAGCGGGTGGGGTATCGCGATGGAATCTGGCGGTAAGCCCGATCCTGGCGTCAGTCGCTACTGCTTCGCTGTGCTGGTGCCGGTGCTCTCTGGTCGGTCGCGAATGGCTTGAGGAAGAATCTGCCACTTTTCCGGGCGCAAAAGTTTTTCCGCGCCGGCGATGGCTCGCGCTGTATTGCCCGATGCTTCCTCGAGCATCAGCGCCACGCTTCCCGCCATCTGTGTCACGTCGCCCGCTTCCTGTGACCTCGAGAGCAGAGTGCGAATGTTCTTGTAGATCCTCGAGTTCCTCGTCTGGAGCGTGTCGGCCAGGTCAGTAAGTCCGACGATTTCCACCGCGCTCAAGTGCAGGGAATCCTTCATGGCGAGAATCTCGGCGACCGGATTGGGAACGGTGGCATCGATGCCTTGAGCCTTCTCGGGCTCGCGAGATGGCAACGCATCCGAGTTCCCCGCAACCTCGACCATCGACAGCGCGAGTGGCGCTCCACCGAGCTGCAGATCGATCGTCATCTGCTCGGGATCCTTCGTATGGCGTGTGATCGTCCGCTGTGTCGGGGCGAAACCCATGCGCTTCACCTGAACCACGTATTGCCGCGCGGTCTCGGGGAAGAAGATCCTGTAACGTCCTTCCGTGTCGGTCGTGAAACTGCGCGTTAGACCCGAGCCGAGCGATGTCGCACCAACCTGAGCATCGGCGACGGGCTTGCCGGTCAGGTCCGTGACGCGTCCGGTGAGAATGTCAGTATGGGCTCCGGCCTGCGCGTGAAGTGCTGCCGGTGCCAGGCAGAGAGCCAAGAGGGATAGGACAGTTCGCATCAGCCAGACCGAGGGGACTTCTCTATTATCAGTGTCCGGGCGCCCGGGTGCAACACCAGGATTGCGCGACCCCTTCGGAGGCAGCGTACGGTAGAGTACTTGCAACGAGCGGCGGCATGACTCGATACATCGGCGCCCACACGATCGACAACGGCGGCATCCATATGGCGGTTCTCCGGGCGGGGAATGCGGGGATGACCGCTCTTCAGATCTTCACCGCCATCCCGCGCTTTTACGGGGACAAGTCGACAATCAAGCCCGAGCGCGTGGCCCGCTTCAAGGCGGCGTTGGCGAAGACCAGAATCAAGCCCGCGAATGTCGTCGTGCACGCGGCCTATGTGCTGAGCGTCGCGACACCCGATGATGAGAAGTGGGCGAGGGCGAGCGCCGGACTCACCAAGGAGCTGGAAAGATCCAGCGCCCTCGGCGTCGGTGCGGTGTGTTTTCACCCTGGTTCGGCGGGAACCAGCGATCGCGCGGACTCGGCGAAGCGTATCTCCAGGGCGATTACGGAAGCGCTGAAGGCGATCGAGTCCGACACGCGCCTCCTCGTGGAAAACACCGCCGGTGCCGGTAAAACCATGGGAAAGACGGCTCAGGAGGTGAAGGAGATTCTTGCCGGTGTTCCAGCATCTCTCCGGGCAAGAACCGGCTACGGACTCGACACCTGCCATCTCTTTTCCTCGGGCTATGACATCACCGCGTCGAAGCAGGCCTTCACCGCGGTGCTGGACGAATTCGAGGAAGCCGCGGGCGAGGCGCCGTCTTTCTTCCATCTGAACGACAGCGCGGGAGAGCTGGGATCGAACAAGGATCGCCACGTTCTCATAGGGGACGGGCACATACGGAAGCAGCCGTTCGAATGGCTCATGCATGACCGTCGCAGCAACGAAGTGCCGGTCATTCTCGAGACGCCGCAGCAGAACTACGACATAGCGGACGACGACGATTCACCTGACCCGTACGACGTGAAAATGGTGAAGCTGCTGGAGGAATTAGGGGGAAAATGAGGGGAGCGCACGGACCAGCCGGACCCCGAAATGTCAATTTCCCCTCTGGGATTTGGTGTTTTTCATAGGGAAACTCTTTGCTTTCCCTATTGCTTTCGCCTCGCGGGACTATAGTTTGCGTCGCTGACGGACGGCGTTTCACTCTGGTACCAACTCGCATCCGATCACCAAACAAGGAGACAAGATGGCAGCAAAAAAGAAGAGCAAAGGAAGGAAGAAGTCCTCGTCCCGGAAGTCTTCGGCCAGAAAGTCATCTAGAAAGGCGGCAAAGAAAGGCGGTCGGAAGAGCAGCCGCCGGAAATCCTCGGGCAAGAAGCGCACGCCGAACGCGGCGTTCATGAAGCCGATGCGGCCGAGCAGCGATCTCGCCAACGTAGTGGGCAGCTCACCGATGCCGCGCACCGAAGTGACGAAGAAGCTCTGGCAGTACATCAAGCGGAAAGGTCTTCAGGATGCAAAGAACCGCCGCATGATCAACGCCGACGAGAACCTCCGTCCGATCTTTGGCCGCGCCCAGGTCTCGATGTTTGAGATGACCCGACTCGTCAACAACCACCTCAAGAATCCGTAAGCTCCTTGGCAACTTCGTCTAATGCGGGGCGCGCTCAAAAGGCGCGCCCCGTTTCGCAGCAGTCCCGAGCCCGTAACGTCTGGGAGAATTTCAAGTCGATCGTCGGCGCGCTGGCGATCTTCCTCGTCCTGCGGGCGTTCCTCGTAGAGGCGTACCGCATCCCGTCGGGCAGCATGATCCCAACACTCCTCGTCGGCGACTGGCTCTTCGTCAACAAGGCGATCTACGGCGCACACGTTCCGTTCAGCAACGCGAGCCTTCCGGCGTACAGAGATCCGCACAGAGGCGATGTGGTCGTATTCGTGTCGCCCTATCAGGCGGACGAGGCCAGGCGTGGAGCAGATCCCACACCGACGCTGGTCAAACGCCTCGTGGGAACCCCGGGCGACACGCTCTACATGCGGAACGCGATTCTCTACGTGAATGGAATCGCGCAGCGCCAGGGCTTCGGTGTGACTGCGCAAATTGATCCGGACATCGGCGGCTCCGTCGATTCGCTGTTCGATTGGCAGAAGAAAGTCGGTCTCAAATCCTCGCGATTCGGGGCCGCGCCCGCCCAGCCGACGCACGACAACTGGGGACCTTTCGTCGTTCCGCCGGAGAGACTCTTCATGATGGGAGACAGCCGGTACAACTCGAAGGACAGTCGCTACTGGGGTTTCGTGCCGAGGGAAAACGTGAGAGGGAAGCCGCTGTTCGTGTACTACTCTTACAACGCGGACGACAGCGATCGTCCGCTGCCGATGCTCACCGACATCAGGTGGAGCAGAATCGGGCACTGGATCAGATAGTTACCCATCCCCGACGGTCGGCGTCGAATCGGAGACGCAACATTGCTCTCCCTATGATTCGACAGGAAAATCTATGGACGACATCCGCTCGGGAGTTACATTGGAGGCCGTGACGAAGCCCCATCCCGTCGAGAAGCGCCGTCGGCTGTTCAAGTCGAGCGAATGGGATCTCGAAGAGCCGGCAGCGTTCACGAGGATCGCGCGATCCCCCGTGGAGCTCGCGTTGATCACTGGTGTCGTGATTCGCCTCTTCCGCGCCGTCGTACTCACCCACGGCGAAGCCACCAGCGCTTTCCTCGGCGCCTCGCTCGTATTGGGGACTCTCTTTCTGCTGGGGATGGCGACGCTCCACCTCGGAAGATTTCCGGTGCGCGAGTGGCCGTGGCGGGCGGCGCTCTTCGCGGTGTTCGAGACGGCGGGCGAGATGGCGGTAAGCCTGGTGCTGATCGGACTGCACCGTGAGCCGTGGGGAACGGCGAGAGCGGAATACACCGACTGGCAGCCGATGGCGACCGGAGTCCTGTTCTGGAGGCTGATCGCCGTTTGCCTGTGGGCGCTGCTGTTGGGGGCAACCGTTCAGTTCATACGCGGCCGCGTGCTCAAGGAGACTGGCAGAGAAGTCGAGCCGAAGGCTCTCCCCGACGGGCAGCCATTCATCGAGAGACGGAAGAGGGACGAGCTGTAGCTTCTGGCCCCTCGGACCCGAAAGCTGAAAAATGCAACTGAACGGGTGCCAGACGTCAGTAGCAGAGATCCTAGTTTGCCAGTTCACAACGCCCAGACTTGTCCACCGCCGATCAGAGCAAGGCAATTCCTTGTGCCGCGAACGCCACTGCGGTAAGTCCGGGCGTCGTGAACTGATCGCTGGCAGCTATGCTACTGACGTCAGGCACCCGTTCAGTTGCAGTTTCAGTCTTACGCCGCGGTAGTAGCTTCCTCGCAGTACTTATCGAACGCCCGAGTAAGATCCTTCGCGATGTCGTCGGCCGTGCGCCCTTCGATCTGATGGCGCTCCAGCATGTAGACGAGCTGGCCATCCTTCATGAGTGCAATCTGGGGTGAGCTCGGCCCGTAGCCTGTGAAATAGCTTCTCGCCCTCTGCACCGCCTCGACGTCCTGCCCCGCGAACACTGTCGTGAGGTCATCGGGCCTGGTGTCGTGCTGGATCGCCTTGGCAACGGCGGGACGCGCATTGCGAGCGGCGCATCCGCAAACCGAATTGACGACCACGAGCGTGGTCCCCTGCGCGTCCTTCAGCTTCGCGTCGACTTCCTGCGGTGTGCGCATCTCCTCGACGCCGAGCTGGGTGAGCTCCTGGCGCATCGGAGTGACGAATCGTTCATCGTACATCCTCATACCTCTCTTGTTCTAATGACGGGTGGTTGATGAATAATAACGGAAGTGCGGAGAAGAAAATCGAAGTAAGATCTTATAGGACTGCAACTGCGAGAAGAGCTAGGTAGGGGGTGCGAGGTACTAGGTGCGAGGTAGGAGGTAGAAGCGCCATGTCTTGGCAGTTACCTCATGCCTCGTACCTCTGCCTCTCTCGCACCTCCCACCTAGCTCTTCTCGCAGTTGGTTTTTACCTGGCATACGACACCCATCTCGCCATTTCCTTCATGGTGGGTCTCTTTCCGTACATGAGGAGCCCCACCCGGTAGATCCGCGACGCCAGCCAGAGGGCGGCGACGCAACCGAGTGCCAAAAAGCCCAGGCTCGCCGCCAGCTCGAGCGGCGGCACGCCGGTCACCGCCATGCGGATCGGCATGATGATCGGCGATGAGATCGGAATGAGCGACAGGACGCGCGCAAACGTTCCGGTCGGATTCAACAGCACCGGCTGAATGAACACGCCTGTGCTGACGATCACGATCAAGAGCGGAGTCGCCGCCTGCCTCGCCTCGCTCTCGCTGTTCACCGACGAGCCGACCGCGGCATAGAGCGACGAGTAGAAAATGAACCCCAGCAGAAAGAACAGGAGGAAGAGCACGCCGGCGCCGAGACTGACGTCGGGCAACGAGAAGTTCATCGTCGGCGCGCCGAACCTTGCCATGATCGGTGCTCTGAGCTTGAGCAGGACATAGGTCGTCGCGATCCAGAGTATCTGCTGCGTCAGCCCGACCGCGCCGACGCCGAGGACCTTTCCCGCGAGGAGCGTGTCCGTCGGAACGCTCGACATCACGACTTCGGCGACGCGGGTCGTCTTCTCTTCGAGCACGCCGCTCATGATCGTCTGCCCGTAGATCACGATCGACAGATAGAGCAGGAATCCGATCGAGAACCCGAAGAGCACGCTCGCCATGCCCGAACCCGCCCGGCCGCGCTCGGTAATGCGCTCGGTGGTGAAGTCGAGGGGAATGAAGGTGATCTCCTTCATCTTGTCGTTGTCGAGACCGACCTTTTGCAGGCGTATCGCGAGTATGGTCTGCCGGATTGCGTTTTTGATCTGCGTCATGTCGGCGATAGACGTCGCGTTCGTTCCGGCGTAGCGCGCGGATTCTCCGGCGAGTGTCTGCTGGTCCACGACGACGTAACCCGTCCTCTCCTTGCGCATCACTTCCCGCGTCGCGGTGCTCTCGGCCTTCGTCAGCTCACTCGGCGCCACCAGCAAGACCGTCGGCATTCTGCCTGCAATCGTCGTATCGCCGGCGATGTTCACCGCCAGACGGTCACCAAATCCCGAGTCCGTGGCATCGAGAATGATGGTGTTATAAACGTCGCTTGTAGCCTTGCTTTTCGACGCCATCCACGCCGGCACGATGATGATCAAGGCGAAGAAAATCGGCCCGAAGAACGTGGCGATCAAAAACCACTTTGACCGCACGCGCTCGAGGTATTCGCGCTTGATGATCGTCCAGAGCTTAGACATGTCGGGTCATCCCTCCTCGACGCCGCCCGCCCACTCACCCGCTCCGGGCGTGCGGGCATCCGCGCCGACTTTCTTGAGGAATATCTCGAGAAGCGACGGCTGGATCATCTCGAATCGTTGCACCACGGCGCCCGATTCGACGATTCGACGCAGCAGCACCTGCGGATCTGCACCGGGCGCCAGCTCGATCTCGAAAAAACGGTTTGAATCGTCGGCGCGCTTGACGAGCGTGTTATCGCGCAGGATCGACGAGATCCCCTCCATTCCGTCACCGTCGAGCGCGAGCGCGACGTTTCGTTGCCCGTGCTCTTCCTTCACGCCGGTCACGGTTCCATCGAGCACCTTCTCGCCACGCGCGATGATGCACACCGAATCGCACAGCCTTTCAGCGTTGTCCATCAGATGGGTGCTGAAGATCACCGTCTTGCCGCGGCGTTTCAGGTCGACCACCGTGTCCTTGAGAGCCTGAGCATTGATCGGGTCGAGTCCGCTGAACGGCTCGTCGAGGATCACGAGATCGGGATCGTGCAACAGCGTCCCGATGAACTGGACCTTTTGCTGCATGCCGCGTGAGAGCTCGTCGATCTTGGAGAGTCCCCAATCCTTCTCCGGCGTCTTGAGCGATAGCCGCTCGAGCCATTCGTCGATCCGTCGATCGGCATCTCTGCCCCTCACTCCCTTGAGCTCGGCCAGAAATTTCAGAACGCGACGAACCTGCATCTTCCGATACAGGCCACGCTCTTCCGGAAGGTACCCGAGGCGCTCGGTGATCTTCGGATCGTTCGATGGACGCCCGAAGATGTGGATCATTCCGGAGTCGGGCGCGATGATGTTGAGGATCATCCGGATGGTGGTCGTCTTTCCTGCGCCATTGGGACCGAGTAGTCCATACACGCTTCCAGTCGGAACGCGGAGCGTCAGATCGCGCACCGCTGTGTGCTCGGCGTAGCGCTTGGTGACGTTGACTATGTCGATGGCGTATTCGGTCATGTAACTTCGCTGGAGAAGCGTCGGAGCAGGAACAAGAATATACGCCGAAAAATAAATGCCTGTTTCAGAGACTCTGATAGTCGCGATTCTGTTTTTTGTGGGTGCCGCGCTCTACGCGTCGGTGGGGCACGGCGGCGCGTCCAGCTATCTCGCGGTGATGGGTCTCTTCAGCCTGGCGCCGAGCGTCATGAAGCCGACGGCGCTCGCCCTCAACATCCTGGTCGCCGCAGTGGCGACGTTCAGGTTTTATCGCGCGGGACTGTTCTCGTGGCGACTTTTCTGGCCGTTCGCAGTGGTGTCGGTTCCCGCGGCGTTTATCGGCGGAGCGACAATGCTCCCGGCGCGGACGTATAAGATCCTCGTTGGAGTTGTGCTGCTATACGCGGCCGTCTGGATGTTCCGCTCGTCGCTCAGGCCGCTAAACAAGGAAACGCATCCGCCGCCGCTCTGGGCCGCGCTCGTGACGGGAGCGGCGATTGGATTTCTGTCGGGACTCACCGGCGTTGGTGGCGGAATATTCCTTAGTCCGCTGATACTGTACATGGGATGGGCGGAGACGAGAGCGACGTCGGGGGTCGCCGCACCATTCATTCTCGTGAACTCGATTGCCGGGCTGCTCGGCCATTTCTCGAGCGTGGCGCAGCTCCCGCCCAGCATTCCGATCTGGGGAGTCGCCGCCGTGCTCGGCGGATGGATCGGCGCGACCTACGGAAGCAAACGCGCGCCTGCCCCGGTGTTGAGGCAACTGCTGTCGTTGGTGCTCATCGTGGCCGGCGTGAAGCTGATTTTTTACTGAAGAAGCTCTTGTCAGAATCCACGGTCGTCATCGTCGGCGCGGGTGCAGCGGGTCTGTCGGCTGCGGGCGCGCTAAAACGGCGGGGAATCGAGTCGGTGATTCTCGAGGAGGATGAGCAACTAGGCGGCACCTGGGCACGGCGATACGACCGACTCCATCTGCATACGGTGCGCGGATTCTCTGGACTTGCCCACTATTCCATTCCCCGCCGCTATCCCAAATACCTCTCACGGGAGGAGTTCATCGCGTACCTCGGTGAGTACGCGAAGCACTTCAATCTGAAAGTGGTGACTGGCTGTCCCGTTCGCAGAATCCGAATGGAGTCATCGACGCCATCATCATGGGTGGCCGCGACCGCCGGAGGTGATTGGCACTCCCGCGTCATCGTCATTGCGACCGGGCAGTACCGCAATCCGATACTGCCTGAGTGGGACGGACGCGACGCATATCGCGGTGGTCTCGTGCACTCCTCCAGTTACACGAGCGCGCTCCCATACACTGGGAAGCGGATGCTTGTCGTCGGCGCCGGCAACAGCGGCACCGAGATCGCTACCGATCTCGCCGAGAATGGAGCTGCGTTCGTGGCTCTCAGCATCCGCACGCCACCGCCGGTCGTTCCGCGCGATCCGTTCGGCATGCCGGTCCAGCGAACAGGAATTCTCCTGAACTTTCTGCCGGCTGCGATCGCTGACCGGCTTGGACGACTGACTGCGCGGATTGTGCTCGGAGATCTTACTCGTTATGGCCTCCAGGCACCGAAGTGGATGCCGTACTCGGCCCGACGGGTTCCCGTCATCGACGTTGGTTTCGTAAAGGCCTTGAAGCAGAGACTGGTGCAAATCCGGCCCGCGCTCGAGCGTCTCACCACCACAGGGGCAGTCTTCGCAGACGGCAGCGCAGAGTCCTTTGACGCTATCATCGCGGCTACGGGATTCAGCACGGGATTGAACGAGCTTCTCGAGACGAAGGACGTGCTGAACGATTCTGAGGAGCCCATCGATCCGTCCGGAGATCCGACCGGTCGTCCCGGTATTTTTTTCATGGGGTACACTCACAGTCTCCGCGGACACCTGTTCGAGGCAAAT
Source organism: Gemmatimonadaceae bacterium (assembly GCA_041498575.1). Lineage (GTDB taxonomy): Bacteria > Gemmatimonadota > Gemmatimonadetes > Gemmatimonadales > Gemmatimonadaceae > UBA4720. The sequence continues at coordinate 1 of JBGQIT010000073.1, read as the reverse complement.
C
>JBGQIT010000072.1:0-9846 GCA_041498575.1 Gemmatimonadaceae bacterium | reverse complement strand
TCTTGTCGCCCGCGAACCTCGCCTCCTGTCCCATTGCGTCCTTGAACTGATAAAAGCGAAAATAGGCTTCGCCAAAACCGACGCCGAAGTAAGCTGCCACGGCGAGAATCAGCAGAGGAAGCAGGCACCCGAGCCTGCTCACTCCGCGACGGTTCACCACTGTGACTGTGCCCCTTCGATCACCGTGTTCACAACACGGTCGATCGCCTGCTTCCTTCCGACGGGCTCACCTCGCTCCTCGTACTGCCCTTCAGCGAGCAAGCCTTTCCGCTGCCAGAGAGTCTTTCCGGTGACCTGATCGATCATCTCAATGTCGACGACGAGCTGCAGCAAGCGCGTCGCTGTCGTCGCCTGCTTGTTGTTGGCGCTGTAGCCGATGGGAATATCGGTCTCGTACCGCTGGATCGTGCCGCGCACGACCGCGTTCGCCTTGGCCTCAGACGCGTCTCTCAACCCGAGGCGATCGTGAAGCTGGGTGCGGAGGGCGTCGGTGAGCTGGCGTGGAAGCTCTGCTGTCGGCGTCTGGTTCTCGAAAGGAAGGATTGCCACCGTCCTTATGTGAGAGGGCAACCCACCTCCCGTAAATCCGTATGGGATGCAGGCAGTCAGCGCAACCAGGACAACACTATAAGCTCCAAATCGATGCATCGAAAGATCCAGGTTGATCGCGCAGAATCGTGAGGTCCAGACGGCGCCTCGCTCCAGGCGCTCGGTAAGTGAGCACACCGTCTGCTCGGCGGGCAATGCTTTCGGTGATCTTTCCATCCGAGATGTGCTCGAGCCCCACTAGCGTGTCACCACGAATGGTAATTCTCCACTGCACAGGATGCCCCACATCGGCGCGTAGCAGATCACCGTCGATCCGAACCACGGTGTCTGGAAGCGCAGGAATTGCGAGGCGACCAAGCGCGGCCCACATCATAGGCGACGGAGGAATGTAGCGACGCGCGAGGTCGGCGTGCGGCGAACGCAACGAGTCACGGATGAGAACCGCGGCCCCCGCACCAAGTCCTCCACCGAGAAAAAAGTCGAGACGCGCGCTGTCAGGCGCAGCTGTGCGCACGGAGCCATCCCCCCGCGCAGCGATGTCACCTTCCTCATAATCCCATTTGAAAACGAGATGACGGTGGCCGGATGCCAGCGAGAGAGCAGGAAGCGAGCGATCCGGCGCGAGGATTCCCTTGAGCGGCGCCGCCGATGGTACGCAGCCAAGAGCCACGGCAATGATGAGAGAAGCAAACCGTTTCATTTGGGATCGACGCGCGTGATCAGATCGCCCTGGACGAGCTTGTCCAGTACATCGAATCCGCGAATTACTCTCCCGAATACGGTGTAATGACCGTCGAGGTGCGGTTGCGGCGAGTGAGTTATGAAATACTGACTGCCGCCGGTATCTGGACCGGAGAGCGCCATCCCGACCGCTCCGCGCTCGTAGCGGCGGCGATTCATTTCGTCACGTATCGCGTAGCCGGGGCCGCCGTTTCCATCATCACGTGGGTCGCCATCCTGAGCAACGAAGTTTGGAACCACGCGGTGAAAGCGTGTATTCCGATAGTATCCAGACCGCGCGAGGTTGAGAAAGTTCCATACCGTGATAGGAGCGTCGGTGCCGAACAGCTCGAGACGAATGGGTCCGCGCACCGTATTGATGGTCGCGTTGACGGTCTTCCCGACATACGCCGGCATCACGATGGAGCGCACTACTCCCTCATACCATTCAATCGGTCTCGGCGTGGGCGCGACACGTCCCCACGTTGACCAAACGGGAATAACCTTTCCAGCAGCGCGCTCGAGGGGATCGACTGGCATCGGAGTACGAGCGAGCTGGGCCTGCCACGTAGCGTTGAGAGAACTGCTATCCTTTTTCCACAGCGACCCCACGTACTGTATAGCCGCGAGCCTCGCGTCATTCGCCGAATCACCGCCCGCTTGACTGTAGCTCGCGAGAACCGCGGCGAGATCGGCCGTGGATGGCCGATCCGCCAGCGCGCCAATTACCGTCGCACGCACGTAGAAATCGGGATCCCTTAGACCGCTCACCAGAAGAGCGTGGACGCTATCCTCGAGCGCCATTCCGGGCGGCGGAGCAATCGCGGCGTACGCTGCCTCGCGCACTCTCGGATCGGGATCTCGCGTCAGTGGAGCGGATCGTGAGATCGCAAATGCTCGATCGAGCGAGTCTCCAGCCGCAGAGGCCACGGCTGCTTTGAGCCGCCAGTCGGGGCTGGATGCCCACTGCTTCAGCTCCGGCGGCCGCAGACCCGCTCGTGCGGCCGACGCCAGCAGCGACGAGCGATACACGATCGAGGTGTCGGCCGCCCATAGCGCTGGAAAGTCATTGGCGTCCTTCGAAAGAACTGTTCCGAAGCTCTGTGCCGCCGCGATCCTCACATTCGGATCGTAATCACGCGTCGCGTAGATGAGCGACGCTTTCGCTTGCGGACCGTATGTGCCCAGAGACCGGACGGCGTTGATGCGGACATGGGGATCGACATCGCCCACCAGCCGCGCAAGTACGGAGAAGGCCCTCGCCCCAAGCGAGTCGCCCGCCGCGGACTTCGCGAGGCCACGTGCGATCTCTGCGCGCGTGCGTTGATTTCCGCTGAGCTCGTCGGTGTACGGCGCAGACATGTCTGCCGCCCGATTCAGATTCTGTCTCGCCCCCAGGGATGGCGACGCTTCGAGGTCGATCAGCTCACGTACGCCACCGGGCGCGCGCGTACGCGCGATCGCGTACGATGCGGCCCATACCACGGAAGGATGACTCGCATGCAAGTAGTGCTTGACCTCGGAGAGCGGGATGGGACGCAGCTTCGCCGCTGCGAGCAAGAGCTGGATCGCCGTTTCTTGATCGCGATCACTCTTCAGCGCGCTGACGATTGTGACGCGCGCCGGAGCACCCATCTCTCCCAGCGCCCATGCGGCTTCGCGCGCAACTTCATGATTGAGCGCGAGCGCCGCGCCGAGGTCGGCGATCGACGCGGTGTCGCGCAGCAGGCCGAGCGAGTAAGCTGCGTTGGCGGCGACGGTCAGATCACGGTCCCGGAGCAACACGCGAAGGCGACGCGCGCCGGCCATTCCGGGTTCGGCGCCAACCTGTCCAATCGCGAGCGTCGCCGCCGCGCGCATCGGACGCCACTTGCTCGCGAGGGCGCGATCAACCAGCGCAAAGTCGAGCTGGCGAGTGTCGGTCATCGCGAGGAGATGGGCGTAGAGATTCACCTCACTGGCACCGATTCCCGGCGGCAGTCCCTGCCCACCGGCCATGGCGGCGATTCCTACCCATAGGGACGTGATAACGAATGTCTTACGATGCTGCATTCTTGAGTACCTTGCGAAGTGAGTCGGGCAAAGTGGTGAGGCGAGAATCACGCGTGAGCGACGCCAGCTTGGTCGAGGCCGTCACCAGGCGCTCTCCGGTTTCCGCGTTGCTGATCACGTAATCGAACGTGATCGTGCGCGACCTTACATCACTTATGGTGGTGGTAACGCGAATCAGATTGTCGTAACGGGCCGCCGAGTGGAAGCGAAGGCTTGCTTCGACGACGGCCAGCGTGACGTTCTGCCTTTCCAGCTCGGCATACGGCGTACCAAGTTCGCGAATGAATTCAGTACGTCCGATCTCGCACCAGATCAGATAGTTGGAATGATACACCACCTGCATCTGGTCGGTCTCGGCGTAACGAACCCGGAACTCGACGGTGTGAGCCGTCCCACGATTGGAATGGGGAGGGGATGTCATGTGAGGGGGAAAGGCGAAAATGTCCTGGTCGCGATGCTTTGTAAAGCCTGGCTCGCCGCGCTAACTTGAGCCGTGCTCAACGCCCCCTGCTACATCGTGTCGGACGCGCACCTGGGAGTCGCAAGTCCCGAGATCGAACGATCCTTCGTCTCGTTTCTGCGCGGTCTGGCGGAGGATGCCCGGTCGCTAATCATCAACGGCGATCTTTTCGATTTCTGGTTCGAGTGGAAAACGGTGATTCCACGCCGCAGTTTTCGCGCGCTGGCGGCGCTTGCCGAGCTCAAGGATGCGGGTGTGGACATCCTTTGGGTCGCCGGCAACCACGACTGCTGGGGCGGTGAGATACTCCGCGAAGACGTCGGCGTCAGCTACGTCGTCGGCCCATGGGCGGGAAACGTCGCAGGCTGGAACGTGCGGATCGAGCACGGCGACGGGCTGCGCGACCGCGAGGATCGCGGCTACCGCATGATCCGTCCCATCATGCGCCATCCCCTCGCCATCAAGGCGTTTCGAATGTTGCATCCCGATTGGGCGAGCAAACTAGCGCAGGGAAGCTCCAACGCGAGCCGAACCTATCGCGCCAGGGATGAGGGGCGAGGGCTTCGGACTTACGCGAAGCAACAGCTGGCGAACGCGAAAGATCTCGACCTGCTCGTGTACGGGCACTCGCACGTCGCGGCTCTCGAGCGAATGGACAGCGGCGGGATTTTCGGAAACGCGGGGTCGTGGCTCGACGCACCGACCTTCCTTAAACTGACTGACGTGGCCATCGAGCTGCGCGAATGGGACGGATCAGCCGAGGGTAAGCGTCTCAACTCGATCAATCGGTGACCCGAGAAAGCGCTCACCGAGACCCAGGAAAGTATCGGGCGCGTCGGATGCGATGAAGCGGTAGCGCGCACCGTCGGGCGTCCCGTTCTCCAGACCGTGCGCCCGCAGGATTTCTCCCGCCTGGCGCGCCGTCTCATGCGCGCTGTCGATCAATCTCACCTCGCGACCAACCACATTCCCAATCACAGTTTTCATGAGCGGATAGTGGGTGCAGCCGAGAACCAGCGTATCGACTTCCGCCGACACGATCGGCGCGAGATAGTTGCGCGCGACCGCACGCGTCACCTCGCTGTCGAGCCAGCCTTCCTCGACCAGCGGCACGAAGAGGGCGCATGCCTGTGCCGTAACTTCCACATCGGGAAGGATCTTCCTTATCTCCTTCTCATACGCTTTCGACTTGATCGTTCCAGCCGTTCCGATCACTCCTATCCGTTTGGTCTTTGTCACGGCGGCAGCCGCGCGGGCACCCGGTTCGATCACGCCGACGATCGGCATGTCAAACTCCCGACGCAGCGCCGGCAGAGCGTGCGCGGTCGCAGTGTTGCACGCAACCACGAGGGCCTTTACTCCTTCACCCTTGAGAAAAGACGTGATTTCCCGACTGTATCTCAGGACCGTGTCCGGACTCTTGGGTCCATATGGGACGCGAGCGGTATCGCCGAAGTAGATGATGCTTTCGTTCGGTAGCTGGCTCATCATCTCGCGGACGACCGTAAGCCCACCCATTCCCGAATCAAAAACCCCGATGGGCGCAGTGTTGCTCATCTCAGTCTCAGCGAGGCGTAGACGCCCGCGGAACGCGGAGTGGCCACGACGCCGATATTCGCCTTGAAGTCCCAGAGGTTGGCGGCGACGTAAGCGTCAGCGCCGGAAAAGAGATGGTTGAACACTATCGCCGCGACCCAGTCCTCATAGTGGGTCCGCCGCGCCTTGACTCGATCAGGAGTGAAGCGACTGGCGATGTAGGTGTGGGGAATCGGGAGTCCCGTTTTGGGATCGATGACCGCGAGGCCGGTGTTTGGATCGATCTGATAGGTAGCAACGATGCTGTCCTTCGCGAGCGCCTTTGCCTCAGCGAGATCCATCGCAGATTTGCGGGCCATCCCGATCGAGCCGATTTCGATCACGGCGAACAGCATCGCGGCGTGGTCGCGACCGAAGACTGTTTGCGCATAGCCGGGAATGAGGAGCGAAGTGAGAAAAGCACGACGCGGCGTCATCGGTGGCTTCGGCGTATCAGTGGCGGCCGGCTGAGACGCTTGCTTCTTTGGAGCGGCGACCCCTGCACGCGCGCTATCCCGTTGCTGCGCAATGGACACGTGAGGAAGTAACAGAACCAGACAGAAGGAGAACGCCGCGACGCGGAGAATGGCGGGAGAGTGTGGGAATCGAACCCACCCGACCCTACGAAGTAGGGTCACAGTGATTTTGAAGATCACGGAAGCCACCAGGCCCCATCCACCCCCACGCGTCTCAATGAACCTCGATCGCAACTTCTCCCCGTTCGATGGCCTCCCCCACGACTGTCGATCCCTCGACGCGTGAAAGAAAGTTAGCGACCCGGCTGCGACTGACGCATACCAGCAGTCCGCCCGATGTCTGCGGATCGTGGAGAATCGCGCGGTCTTCCTCGGTTCCCTTCTCCCAACGGACGAGATCACGGAGATATTCCGCGTTTCTCTTCGCGCCATCGGTGACGAAACCGGCTCGCACTGCCTCGCGAACACCGGTGAAGATCGGAATTGCGTCGAGGTTGACGCGCAGGGTGACGTTGCTTGCGCGCGCGATGTGCGACATGTGGCCCAACAGCCCGAAGCCCGTGATGTCCGTGGCGCAGCGCGATCCGACAGCGAGCGCGGCACGACTTGCGGCGCCGTTGAGCATTTTCATCGACGCGAGCATCGCGCGCTGCGCCTCGGGGGAGAGCGCCCCTCGCTTGCCGGCGGTGGCGAGAATCCCGTTGCCAATCGGCTTGGTGAGAACGAGCTGATCGCCCGGCCGCGCGCCCGCGTTCGTGAGGAGAAAATCGGGGTGCGCCCGACCCGTCACTGCCAGACCGTATTTGAGTTCGGTATCCACGACGGTATGTCCACCAACAATGAGCGCTCCAGCCTCGTGAACCTTGTCCTGACCTCCCGCCAGGATTCCGGTCAGGATGTCGAGGGGTAGCTCATTTGTCGGAAATGCGACAATGTTGAGCGCAGTGAGCGGCTGACCGCCCATAGCATACACATCAGAGAGGGCGTTCGCGGCCGCGATCTGACCGAAGTCGAACGGGTCATCGACGATGGGCGCGAAAAAATCCACCGTCTGGACGAGTGCGAGATCATCGGACAGGCGAAAAACCCCGGCGTCGTCGAACGTCTCTCTTCCGACGAGCAGCCGTGGATCTGCAATCACAGGGAGCGCGGCCAGCGCGCGAGATAGGTCACCCGGACCCATTTTTGACGCTCAACCGGCGCAACGCGCGAACTCAGTGAGCCTGAAAATCTCTTCGCGCGTTTTAGAAGTGCTCATTCGTGGATTATGGCGGTTATTTCGACGCGATGGTGGCTATCGCGTCGATCTCGACCATGGCGCCCCGGGGGAGCGCCGAAACCTGGACGGTAGACCGGGCGGGACGTGCATCGCCGAGTGACTTGCCGTAGACCTCGTTCACGGTGGGAAAGTGCGCAAGATCCTGCAGATATACCGTTGTCTTCACCACATCGCCCCAGGATGCTCCAGCCGCCCGAAGCACTTCCTGAAGATTCCGCATCACCTGTTCGGTCTGCTCGACGATTCCCCCTTCGACGATCTTACCGACCGTGGGGTCGAGCGGAATCTGCCCCGCCGTGAACAGAAAACCGTTGGCGACGATTCCCTGCGAATAGGGACCGATCGCGGAGGGCGCTTTGTCGGTGCTGATCTTCTTTAGTGGCATTCAATTCTCCGTCGGGTGCCTTGAAACGGCGGGGTCAGAGTGGAGCGCGAATGTTAAACACTAGAGAGCGTCGAGGGCCAGACCGAAAAGACGTTCGGTGTTCGCGGCGGTCGCCCGTCCAAGCTCGAGAGGTTCGTCGCCCCGAATCGTTGCAACCTTCGAGAGCGTGTGCGCGACCCATGCCGGCTCGTTCCGTTTCCCCCTGAAGGGAACCGGTGCGAGATACGGAGAATCCGACTCCACGAGCAGACGATCCTGCGGTACCAGGCGCACCAGGTCGTCGTCCGTCCATTTGTTGAAGGTGACGATCCCACTGAAGGAGACGTACCATCCCGCGTCGAGCGCGAGCTCCGCGAGCAAATGGGAGCCCGTGTAGCAGTGAAGGACTCCGAGGACGCCGGCAGCTCGAGCATCGCGAATGATAGAACGGGTGTCCTCTTCCGCATCTCTAGTGTGGACGACGACAGGCTTGCCCATCTCGGCAGCGAGCGCAACCTGAGCCGAGAACGCGTCGCGCTGGGCTTCGCGCGGTGAATTGTCGTAGTGAAAATCGAGTCCGCACTCGCCGACCGCCACGGCCGAACCACCAAGCAGCTCGCGAAGTTTCGGAATATCGCGCGCCGCCTCGAATGTGGCTGCGTCGTGGGGATGGATTCCGGCGGTAGCAAACACGAACCGTGGATGGTCCGCCGCGTATTGGGCCGCGATCGCCGCTGTGGCGAGCGATTCCCCGATACACACGATCGCCCGCGCGCCCGCATCGCGGGCGCGCGTGATTACCGCGTCGCGGTCGCCGGTGAACGCCGCGTCCGCGAGGTGGGCGTGGCTGTCGATGAAGGTTGACGTGCGCCCGTCGCGCGAGGCCATTTGCGTTCGATCCAGAGGAGCACCGGAGCTGCTACGTAAATCGAGCTGAAGGTTCCCGTGATGACTCCGAACGCCATCACCCATGCGAACGGACGAATCACCTCTCCCGCGAAAAAGAGCAAAGAGAGCGTCGCGGCAAGAACAGTGGCGTGTGTCAGCACTGATCTCGGCAGCGTCTCGTTGATGGAGCGATTGAGGGTCTCGTAGAGCGTCTCCTTCCTTCCCTTCCGCAGGTTCTCGCGGACGCGGTCGAAGATGATGATCGTGTCATTGAGAGAGTAGCCGAGCACGGTGAGAAGTCCCGCGACGACGGTCAGCGAAATCTCAAGGTGCATCAGCTTGAGGAACGCGATCGTGGTGAACACGTCGTGGCTCGTTGCGATGACCGCCGCCGCGGCGAAGCGCCACTCGAAGCGGATCGAGAGATACACCAGCGTGATGAGGAAGGACAACAGGATCGCTATGATAGCTCCGCGCCGAAGCTCCTGTCCGACGCGGGGGCCGACGCCTTCAGTGCGGACCACCTTGAGAGCGTTCTCGCCGAACTTCTGCTTCAGGACCCTCCCGATGGTAACGGCAATGCTCTCGGCGCCCTTCGACTGCTCAGCCACCTCACGCGGATCCTGCGCGCGCACGGTGAACTCGCGGTTGGTGCCGAACTGCTGGATCTCGGCGCCATGAATCCCCGCTTGGTCGAGTGTCGAGCGAATCAATCCGACATCCGGCGGCTGAGTGAATTCGAGCTGCATCAGTGTTCCGCCGGTAAATTCGATACTGTAATTGGGCGGCTTGATCGCGAGCGATCCCAGACCCAAGACGATGAAAGCGATCGTGATCGCCGCCATCACCTTCCACCAGCGGATGAAGTCGTAGTTCGTGTCGTGAAGAATTCGAAGCATCAGATGCTCAGTGTTGTCTGGACATCGCGCGAACGATTCAGCCAGATCATGTAAAAAGTGCGGACCACGAAGATCGACGTGATCATCGAGGCGGCGATACCCGCGAGAAGGGTGACGGCGAAGCCGCGAACCGGGCCCGTGCCGTATTGATAGAGGACGGCAGCGGTCAACGCCGTAGAGACGTTCGAGTCGACGATCGCGCTCATCGCGTGCCGGAATCCTTCGTCGATCGCGGTACGAACTGTCTTCCCGTGAGCAAGCTCCTCTCGGATTCGCTCGAAGATCAGGACGTTTGCATCCACCGCTATTCCAATCGAGAGCACGAAGCCCGCGAGGCCCGGCAGGGTGAGGACCGCCTGGAATCCGGCGAGCGCCGCCAGTGTGTACAGGATATACAGAACGAGCGCAGCTACGGCGAGTGCGCCGGAGAAGCGATAGTAGAACAGCATGATGAAGACAACGAGAGCGACCGCGATTGTGCCGGCGGTTATGCTTTTGTGAATCGAGTCCTGGCCGAGACTCGCGCCGATCTGCCTCCAGTCGACGACCTTGAGCGGCACCGGCAGTGAGCCTGCCCTCAAGAC
>JBGQIT010000071.1:0-9849 GCA_041498575.1 Gemmatimonadaceae bacterium | reverse complement strand
CGCTCACCGTCGAGAGAAGCTGGAGCCCGATGTTGGTCGGTGACGTGCGGAGCGCCAGAACCGGCTCCGGATCTTCCTGGAAGTTGTCGGGCGCGAGCCAGTGTGTCTCTTCCGTCACGAACTTCTCAAAGTATGTCCAGTGAAGCTTCGCGTATCGCAGCGCCGCCGTGCGCTCCGCATCGGTCAGATGTACCTCGCCAAGAATTGCCGGCCGGCTGAGTGCAAAAGCGATGCTCGGGCTCGCCAACCACACGAGCACCAGCGGCAGCGTGCTGATGATGAACAGAAAGCGGTCGTTCGAGCTCGAGGCACTGCCAACGGTTACGTGAAAGCTGATTAGCGCACCGAGAACCAGGCACAAAGCCGTGACCGGCCACATCTTGCGCCAGGTTTCCAACTGGGAGCCGATACCCAGCGCGCGCTCTACCTGTGACGCGGTCTGCCACTCGAGAAGATTCCGATGGCTGATGAATAGCCTGTAAAGGGTGCGGACTATCGCGTCGGCAGATACGACGGCTTGATGCGGAAGGAAAGCGACGGCGAGGGTGAACTGCTGCCCGTTTGTCATGGCGTCGCGCCCGACTGCCAGATAGTACGCGAGCCACGACTGATCGCGCGGTGGTCGCGCCAGGGAGATCGCCAGCGAGAAGAGCCAGGGGAATGCGATCGTGACGAATACGATTCCCGTCCACAGGACGACCTCACCCGGAAGCAGGAACCAGCCGACGATCAGCATCGTCAGTTGAAAGATCTCGACCAGGCTTCGGCGCAGATTGTCGAGAATCTTCCAGCGGGAGATTGCGGACAGGCGGTTCTGCATTCGTCCGTCCGGACCTGGGACCGTTCCCTTCAGCCACCCGAGCAGCTGCCAGTCGCCACGAATCCATCGATGCTTCCGGCGCGTAAAGGTTAGATAGCGCGCGGGATAGTCATCATAGACTTCGATGTCGGTCGCGAGACCCGCGCGCACCCAATTCCCCTCGATCAGGTCATGACTGAGCAGGGTGTTCTCGGGGAACCTCCCGTGCGTGGCTTCCTCGAACGCGTCGACATCGTAGATCCCTTTCCCGGTGAAGCTGCCCTCGCCGTACAAATCCTGGTACACGTCGGATACGGCGGTCGTGTAGGGATCGACACCCGGGTGTCCGGAGTGTATCGCTGCGAAGTAGGACTTATGCGCGCTGGTGAGTGACACACCCACCCGCGGCTGGACGATTCCGTACCCCTCAGTGACGCGTCCGATCTTCGGATCGTAGTGCGCGCGGTTGAGCGGATGCGCGATCGTTCCGACGAGAAGCTGCGCCGCATCCCGGGGCAGGATCGTGTCCGAATCGAGGGTTATGACGTAGCGTACGAATTGGAGCCTGCTGGTCTCGCCAATGATCGTGGTGAACGCATCAGTCGCTCCCCCCCGCAGGAATTTGTTGAACTGGGCGAGCTTGCCACGCTTCCTTTCCCAGCCCATCCACACGTTCTGCTTCGGATTCCACAGCCGCGGGCGATGGAAAAGAAAAAACACATCTTCGCCCGCGTTTCCGTACCTCGCGTTGAGGTTCTTTATTCCCGCCGCTGCGGCGGCGAGAATCCCCTCGTCGTCCGGCCTGTGCTCGGTCGGTGAGTCGGTAAAATCACTTAGTATCGCGAACTGTAAATTCGGATCGCGATTGGCGAGGTACTGCACCTCGAGGTGCTCGAGAGCTTCCTCCACTGCGTGCGCACTTCCGAGGAGCGTCGGCACGACCACTGCCGTCATGTACTCTTCCGGAATTCCGTCATCGCGCAGCTCGAGCTTGGACAAGAGGCGCGGCGGCAACAGCAGCGTTATGAGCTGGTTGATTACACTGGTCCCTATCTCGCTCGCCGGAATGAGCGCTCCGAGTGCGATGGCCAGTTGAACCATCACCGGCGCGCCTTCTATGACCTCCAGAATTACGGCCAGCGCGAGAATGGTGAAGACGGTTATTCCGCCGAAGTACAGCGTATTGGGGTGCCGCTGGGTCCAGCGATACAGCCATTCCCCCGGTGGCGGAGTGTACGCGACCTTCTCCTCGAGAACCTGGCGGCCCCTGTCGACGAGGAAGTAGCCAACGTGTGCGTGTCTCGCGTCGCTGGGATCGGCGAGCTTCGCGAGTGCCAACACTTCGCTCGCGATTTCTTCTTCTGGCCGCTTGACTCGCTTGGCGATGTGCTCGACGATGTGACGGTAGTGATCGCGGGTCCCGAACGTCATCGATGGGTAGTGGCCGCTCGGATCCTGACGCAGGAGTTTTTCCGTCGCGCTCTGCGATTCGACGAAGTCTTTCCAGTCGAGTCTCGAGATCGTACGAAGGCTCGTGATGCTGTTCGCAACCGTTACTTGCGTCAGCGCCACTCTGCGGTTCGATCGCGTTGCCGCTTCTTCCGCGCTCGGCCCGTCTTCCGCAATCCACTGCTCGAGCCAGATCAGCGGCGTGAAGTTTGTCTGATACGACCGGACCTGCTGGAGGAATCGCGCTACCCAGGTCGGCGTGAATGGCGGGTGATCGTCGACGAACGCCGCAAGTGCTTTCGCCAGCGCTTGCGGTGACTCCTCACTTGCCTCGCGTAGAGCTGCAGCAGCCCGGTCGGCTGACTCGACTTCCTGCAGGCGCGCCGCAACTCGCAGCGCCATGCGGCGGATGTTCTCGACGAGACCCAGCCGGAGCATCGTTGGTATCGCCCACAGCTCACCGATGCGAAGCGGAGTGACTGTCTGATACTCGCGGACGAACAGCGTGATGTTGTCGAGATCGAGGTGACCTTCCGTGTGCGCGATCAGCTCGATTGCTACTTCGTATGCTCGCGGATAGCCGGCCAGTGATCCTGTGGCCAGTTTGGGCAGCTCCTCGTAGTAACCCTTGGGAAGACTTGTCCGGATCTCCCTGATGTGCTCCTGGACGATGTAGAAGTTGTCCAGCAGCCAGTCTCCGGCCGGACTGATGTCCAGCCCGCGCTCCGCGCCGTTGTTTAGCTCGTGGTAGACGCGATCGAGAACTTCTCTCGTGTCCTCGAGACGGAGTAGAAGAGGGCCGGCGCCACGCTGTTTTTGCGCGGGGAGCAGGTGATGTCCGCGCGCTACGGCGCGCGCGCGCTCACCGAGTCGCTCGAGGCCTAGTACTTCGCCCCGAATCGGACCGACGAGTTCTTCGCCAGCTCCGTTTCGCGAGCGGCCGAACAGACGACTCAGAATTGTTGTTGGAGCCTTGGGCGGGATTGCTGTTGCCACGTCACTTACTCAACGCCAGAGATGTGCCGCTCTCGAATGGAGCACCACCCGCAAAATATCCCGTTTTCTCTAATCGGCGTAATAAGCTTGAATACACAGCGTCACCAGACGCTGGCGGACGCGCTCATACTGATCCGCATTCTGTGGGCGCAAGGACTCGGCGAGGGAGTTCCACAGCTGCTTGAAGATGACGATGAGCTCCTCGGGTTGAACGTTGTTCTCATGTGCTTCCCGGCCGACTCTCTTCAAAAGATCAGCAAGCTCCGGCGTTGGACCATCCGGTCGCTTGAGCTGATCCGTGAGTGCCATCCGCAACTCGTTCATCGTGCTTTCTGAGAGAGGGCTCACGAATTATTGGGCAAATAGTTTCCCCCACTCTCTCACTGGTGTGCAGAGGTGGACATTTGTTCCCAAGAATATCTAAGAGGTACGGTCGTCGCGCTAGAGAATCCTGAAGGTCCGTAAGTTGCCGAGCAGGTGGCGTCATCTTTTGGTTGGCCGTATTGGATAACGTGCTGATTGTCGCGCGCGAAGAGGTCGTCGCTGCGCTGTTAGGGCTAATGGTAGAGCTTCGTGGTTTGCAGCCGAGGTTCCTGGGAAGGGAGCAGTCGGCCGAGGACGCCATCGCGCGTGAGGCGTTCGAGGCCGTCGTGATCGATTGTGATTACCCCAACTGCGAACACCTGATGGACGCCATTCGGGATGCTGGCGCCCTGCCCGTTCTCTTCAGTCCCTTCAGAATGCAGGCAGAAGTAAAGGAAGTCGCCGCACGACACGGCATTAGGTCTTTCACCCTTCCCACTTATCCGGACACTTTCGGGAGAATGCTCGAGGCCTGATTTTTCCGGCCCCTCCCCCAAATTGAAAGGCCCCGGATAGCCGAACGCCCCCATCGAGGGGCGTTCGTTTGCCATCCACACGCTTGAGTCCTAACGAATTCGAATTCCGCCCATCAGCCGGAACAGAGTGACATCGGCCGGCACCGAGTAAACCTGGGCTCCGAGATCGAGAGATTGGCGAAAGACGGCAGTCAATCCACCGAAGAACGCCGCGCGGATGAGCGGCTTCTCGAGCTCGACCTCCGTTCTGTCGACGCTGCCATTTCCATCGGTGAACCCGACCTGGAAATGTGGATCGATCCTGTTTGCGCCAGCGCCACCGTAGAACGAGATCCCGCGGTTTCCCGGAGCAAATCCCGCGGCGATGTCACCCCCGAACATGTCGGGATGGAAAGTGTCTTTCGATGGACTGGTCCCATAACACGGGCTTGTGGGCGACGTCTGCTGCAACTGGGATCGAGGGCACGTGATCGCTCCTTTGACGTTTCCAAAGGTACCATGCACGCGGAGCATGAGAGTCGCCCCATTGGTGACAGGACCTAGCGCGAAATGGTGAGCCTGTGATACCGCAAAGCTGAAAAGGTTCGGCGTCGCTCTCGCGATCGTAACCGGAGGAAGGTATGCAGCCTCGAGCGCAAAACCGAATGGCCCGCCGACCGTGATCCTGGGTCGTCCGAATACTGGTGAGAGTGAAGTGTGCTCACTTTTCTGGGTGAAGCACCTGCCTGTTTGCTCGATCGCAGGATCTGGCTTGGGGATGTATTCTCCCTCCGCGCCGATCCTGATGGTGGCGGGCCGGAGTTCCTCGGGAGCAGTCGCCGTCGTGAATACGATCGGCGCTGTATAGAAAGCGAGAAGTTTCCCTTCGTTGCTGCCGGTTGGAACCCTGCACTGCGCGGTTGCTTCTCGCGGCGCGGCGAAGAGAATCACTCCGATGAACAGACCTCGGCGCATCATTGCTCCTGATTCGTAAAATTCCTTGGTGAGCGACTAACGTAAGGGCTCGAGCGCTTGTGAGGCGACGATCACTCGGCAAGCGCACCGGTCCGAGGCGTCAACGTATACCTGGAACTGGCGAACGCCCAGCCGGTACACCGTCACGACCGGAAAGATCAACGAGTTCCCGACGCTCGTGCCTTCCGCGCGTATGTGCGCAGCATGCATTCGGAGTAGAACGTCGGATGCTCCGCGTATGCGCTCCACCCTTTGTTAACCCGCATCATTTCCTTGTCGTAAGCAAGGAAGATCGCCGTTTTCTCGCGTGCCTCATCAGCCGACCGATTCGCAGCCCGTGTCGCAAGTGCGTAACCGACATAGTACCGCGTATTCCACCTCTGCCCCTTGCGCAGATCATTCACAAGCAGGCCTGCCATGCGGTGATCGAAATGGTCGTGCGGATTCGCGGCAACGCTCGGATCGTTCGCATGGACAACGATCTCCGCGGCGGCAGAGCTCGACCCGATCAGCTTGTTCGTAGTGGCCATCAGATCTTGCCATCCGTGATAAGTCGCACTCCCATCGACGGTGACCATTGTCCCAATTTTCTTTCCGCGTAGCCTTCTCAGGCTTTGGTAATCATGGCGACCGAAGCCCAGGCCATTTCTTTTCCCATCCGGCAGCCGCATGAAGTAGGACTCGGTATTGGCGATCACGCATTTTCGAATGGTGTGCTCCAATACTTCCATCGTAGAGCATCTCACTGCGGCGGAGTCAGCCGCGTCAGGACCTATGGCGACTCGTGTCGATTGGAGCGCCGCCCGTTCCCGGGTCTGCCAATAAAGGGAGTCGCGCTCATCGTCACCGGCGGTCAGGTAAATAAAGATTACTGAGTCACCAGCCCTGATTCTTTTTGCGACGACATCTCCCATGAAGAGTTGCCAGTCGTCCTGGTGAGCAACGACGATCACGTCACGCTGGGCCGGTGGGTTAGATGTATATCGAACTAGAAGTGAAGTCCCCGTGGACCCCACTATCCCCAGTTGAAGCAATCCGGCGCTGAGAGCCAAGAACCGGCCAGGTATGACAAGAGTCATTTTGAAAAGAATGAGATCATTTCCCCTCGATCAGCCCGCGGTCGGGTGCGCCTCTACCTCCTGCCTCGTACCTAGTACCTCTCACCTCCCACCTAGCTCTTCTCGCAGTTAAAAAGTACCACCGCATACGAAAAGGGGGCGGATGCACACAAGGTGCACCCGCCCTCATTAGATCCTTATTTACCGCCAGCTACTCGACCTTCACGGCCTCAACCTCGATACCGATCTTGATCTCGTTCCCAACAACAACTCCGCCTGCCTCCAAGGCCTGATTCCAGGTCAGCCCGAAATCCCGGCGATCGATCTTGCCGCTCGCGCTGAACCCAACTCGCTCGCTACCCCACGGATCCTTCGTCTGACCCTCGAACTGGACGTTGAGAGTAATCGGCCTGGTCACATCGCGAATCGTCAGATCGCCGGTGAGCTTGAACTCCTTCCGATCTCCTTCGATGTTGGTGCTTCGGAATTTGATCTCGGGATATTGCTCGGCATGCAGAAAATCGCCCGAGCGAAGATGCTGATCCCGTTGATCGGTGCGGGTATCGATGCTCGCCGCCTTGAGAGTCGCTTCGACCGAAGAATTCTTCGGAGTTTTCTCGTCGATATTGATGAAGCCTTCCACGTCTGCGAATCGTCCCTTGACGGTCGTGATCATCAGGTGCTTCGCGGAGAACTCGACAATGGTATGTGTGGGGTCGAGCTTCCACGTGGTCTTTGCTCCCGTCGCGGGAGCTGTCTGAACTGGTGCGGTCATCGTTTCCTCTCGAATCTACGGTTGAGGCGGTTACGCCTTTATCGGGGCTAATAGCTCTGGACTTACTGCATGTAATGTAGTATACTTTAGTAAGTAAGTTGTGTCAAGCACCCAAATCCGTAAACTTCTTATCATGGCCGATTCTTCCCTCCCCGTTTCACAGGTATGCTCCCGCTTTCATCGCGCTATCGAGCTCATCGGTAGCCGCTGGACGGGTGCTATTCTTCAAACCCTCCTTCAGGGAAAAACGCGCTACGCGGCCATCAAGGGTGCCATCCCGGACCTCACCGACCGGATGCTGTCCGAGCGCCTACGCTCCCTTGAGGGCGAAGGATTGGTCGTCCGGAGCGTGATCCCCGACACCCCCGTGCGCGTTGAATACGAGCTTACCCTGAAAGGCCATGAGCTCCAGAACGCGTTGAAAGAGATCGCCAGCTGGGCCGAACGCTGGATTCCGCTTGAAAGCGTTGCGCACGATGAGAGCGCTGACAAATCCAACGCCAGTAAGCATCGCCCCGCGCGCCACACCCGCAAAGCCGGATCTGCGTGACCTGACCAAACGCGAGATCTACATGACCGATCTGAAAGACGCTGAGTAAGTTTCAGCGTCTTTTTTTCTTCGTGGAGACCCACTGATGCGCACGCTGTTCTCGTCGCTCCTGATCTCGGCAACCGGTCTCGCTCTGGCTCCCTTACCAGCCGACGCACCGCCTCGAGGTTTCTTCCCGCAATCCGTTCAAGCAGAACGCGATCTGGAAGCGCGATTCAAGGCAATGCCCGATCCAGCCCACATGAGAGAAGCCATGCGCCGCTTGAGCGCGCGCCCGCATCATGTTGGCTCGCCCTACGATAAGGACAACGCCGAGTGGATTCTCGCCCAATTCAAGTCATACGGATGGGACGCGCACATCGAGAACTTCGACGTTCTCTTTCCGACTCCAGTCGATCGCGTCGTCGAGCTCGTCTCTCCAACGACCTTCAAGGCATCGCTGCAGGAGACCGCGATCCCCAACGATCCTACATCCAACCAGCAATCCGAGCAGCTGCCTTCGTACAACGCCTATTCCATCGACGGTGATGTCACCGGTCCTCTTGTCTTCGTCAACTATGGAGTGCCCGCCGACTACGAGGAGCTGGAGCAGCGCGGCGTTTCGGTAAAGGGGGCGATCGTGATCGCCAAGTACGGCGGCTCGTGGCGCGGCATCAAACCAAAAGTAGCGGCCGAGCACGGCGCAATCGGATGCTTGATCTATTCGGACCCGAGAGACGATGGTTACGCCGGTGGGGGCGTCTTCCCCAACGGACCGATGCGCCCAGCACAGGGAGTTCAGCGCGGTTCCGTTGCGGATATGCCCATCTATCCGGGAGATCCTTTGACGCCAGGAGTGGGAGCTACAAAGGATGCGAAACGCCTCACACTGGCACAGGCTGCCACTATCACCAAGATACCGGTGCTCCCGATTTCGTACGGCGATGCGCAACCGCTTCTGGCTGCACTCGGAGGTCCAATCGCTCCAGCAGCGTGGCGCGGCGGGCTTCCCATTACTTACCGCCTCGGCGCGGGACCAGCCAAAGTTCATCTCCGCGTAAAATCTGACTGGAGCCTCAAGACGCTCCATGATGTAATCGCCAAACTTCCCGGCACCACCGAGGCAGACCAGTGGGTCATTCGTGGCAATCACCACGACGCGTGGGTGAATGGTGCGCAGGATCCGATCTCGGGTCTCGTGGCTGAATTGGAGGAAGCGCGCGCTCTCGGTGCATTGTACCAACAGGGCTGGCGGCCGAAGCGCACCATCATCTACGCTGCGTGGGACGGCGAGGAACCGGGACTTCTGGGCTCCACTGAATGGGTCGAGACACACGCTGAAGAACTGAAGGCGCATGCGGTTGCGTATCTCAACAGCGATACCAACAGTAGAGGGTACTTTGAGGCGGAAGGATCACACTCGCTCGAGAAGTTCGTCAATGGAGTTGCAATGGATGTCGAGGACCCCGAGTCAGGGGTCAGCTCCTGGAAACGGCTGCAGGCTTCTCGAATTGTGAGTGGCTCGGCGGAGATTCGTCGTGATGCGCGTGATCGCGAAGACCTCCGCATCAGTGCTCTCGGCTCCGGATCAGACTACTCCTCGTTCATCGATCATCTGGGCGTCGCGTCTCTGAATTTCGGATACGGCGGTGAGGACAACGGCGGTATCTATCACTCGATCTACGACGATTTCTACTGGTTCATGCATTTCAGTGACAGTGCCTTCGTCTACGAGCGGGCGTTGGCTCAGGCAGCGGGAATCACGGTGCTGCGGCTTGCCAACGCGGATCTTCTTCCCTTCGCGTTCACGAATCTCGCCGAAACTGCTCAGGGTTACGTAAAGGACCTCCAGTCCCTGCGGGACAGACGCGCGGAGCAGATCGCCGAGCGCAACCGCCAGATAGAGGAGGGTCTCTTCAAGTTCACGAGCGATCCCCGCGATCCCGTGACTGCACCGCAGCGTCAGCAGCCGGCACCACAGTTGAACTTCGCGCCGCTGCTCAACGCTCTGGATTCACTCAACCACTCGGCTTCGCGTTACGAGAAGGCCTACACTCGTGCGGTTACCGAAGGACGCTCGACTGTCGCGAAGAGCGTGAACGAGCAGCTGATTCAGGCGGAGCGCGCACTCACATCAACCGAAGGTCTGAAGAACAGACCGTGGTATGTCCACATGCTCTACGCTCCGGGCTTCTACACAGGCTACGGCGTAAAGACGATACCAGGTGTCCGGGAGGCAATCGAGCAGGGCCAATGGCAGGATGCTGACCGGGAAATAGCACGTGCCGCGTTGGCGTTGGATCGCGAGGCGACGCTTATAAGTGGAATTGCCTCGACTCTCTCGGGTGGGTCACAATGACGAGATTTAGAAGCACGCCGATGCTTGTCAATCCCGTTGCTCCTTAGCACTAAACAATGCCTGTCAACCACTCAGCAGAGTTGCTTGGAAT
>JBGQIT010000070.1:0-9900 GCA_041498575.1 Gemmatimonadaceae bacterium | reverse complement strand
TTGGTCGATCTCACCAAGGAATGTCGCAAGCTGCGCACGGAGCTGGAGCAGCTCGAGGTTCAGCTCGAAGCGCTGTCAAAGCGTCTTCGAAACGAAGGGTTCACGAGCAGAGCGCCGGCAAACGTCGTCGCGGCGGAGCGAGCAAAGGAAGAGGAATGGACCAAGCGGCGCGAACAGCTTGCTGAAAAGGTGAAAGCGCTTTGCGGCGGCTGATCGCCGTCGCGCTGCTGGGGTCGGGCTGCGCCTCTCCCGGCATGCCTCCCGGTGGACCAGTCGATGTTGCGCCACCCCAGCTCGTAGCAATCATTCCAGACTCCGGGGCAGTCGGTGTCAAGCCGAAAGAGGTGCTCTTCCGCTTCGACGAGACGGTGGCCGAGCGCCCGCCTTCCGCAACGACGCTCAGCGATCTCTTTCTGATCTCCCCTCGCGACGGCGTTCCGGAAGCATCATGGCATCGCGGCGCGATCGGAGTCAGGCCCACGCATGGGTGGCGCGCCAATACGCCATACACGGTGATCATGATGAGCGGTTTGTCCGACCTGCGGGGAAATGTTCGCAAGACCGGCGCATCGACCTTCTTCTCGACCGGGACTGCGATTCCGCGCACGAGACTCGCCGGCAACGTGTTCGATTGGGTATCCGGCACGCCGGCCAATGGCGCACTGATCGAATCGTACGTGCCGCCCGACACCATTCACCCGTACGTCGCGCTCGCCGATTCGAACGGCGCGTTCGTCATCGAGCACATCCCACCAGCGCGCTACACGGTACGCGCGTACGTCGATCGCAACAAAAACCTTGGTATCGATCCGAGTGAGCCGTGGGACAGCGTCTCCATCAGTCTTGTGGACAGCGCGCGCACCGATCTCGTGATTTTCGCGCACGACACCGTCGCGCCGAGGCTTCGCGATGTGAGGTCAGTGGATTCCCTCACGCTGCAAGTGACCTTCGACAAACCAGTGAACCCGAGCCAGACGCTCAGCGCCGCCAACTTTGCCGTGATTGCGCCTGACTCCTCGCGGATCGCCATCGTGAGTGCTGGCCCGCCGCCGAAGGACACGGCAAAGGCAAATCCGCCGGTCACCGCTCCGGTCCCAGCCCGTCCTCCTGTTCCAGGTCGCGCTCCGACACCAGGCCGGCGCGACACCACGCTCGTGGCAAAACCCGTGATGCCGCGGCCTGTTCCAATTAGCGATGCGGTGATCAAGCTCCAGCATCCGCTCACGCCCAAGCTCGTGTACCACGTGCGCGCGATCGGGATTCGCGGATTGCTCGGACGGGCAGCGGATAGCGAGCGCACTTTCTCCCCGCCTGCGCCCCCACCTGTCCCACCCCCGAAGCCGGCGGTCACTCCGCCGGCCTCGCCACCTCCAGTCAAGCGATGAAGGACTCGAGGCGCGATCTGCCCAGCGTCAACGCGCTGCTCGAAACGGCGGGGGTGAAATGGCTTCTCGAGCAGCACCCGAGAAGGGTCGTCCTCGATGCGGTGAGAAACACCATCGAGGCCGCGCGCACCGCGGGTGGCGCCCTGCGAACGGAGGAGCAGTGGGTCGAGACGATCACGTCTGCTCTGCGTGACGCAACCCGGCCATCGCTGAGACGCGTGATCAACGCGACCGGAGTCGTGCTCCACACCAATCTCGGTCGCGCTCCACTGGCCGACGCGGCGATACGCGCCATCGGCCACGTCGCGGAGGGTTACAGCAACCTCGAGTACGACATCGAGACAGGACAGCGCGGATCGCGCTATTCGCATTGCGTCGGTTTGCTGCAGCAGCTCACAGGCGCGGAGGACGCGCTCGTTGTCAACAACTGCGCGGCAGCGATGGTGCTCACACTCAACGCGGTTGCGCAGAGAAAGGAAGTCCTGGTCTCGAGGGGGGAGCTCGTCGAGATTGGCGGGAGCTTTCGCATTCCGGACATCATGGCGCGCAGCGGCGCCAAGCTCGTCGAGGTTGGAACCACAAATCGCACCCACGACGACGATTACCGGCGGGCCATCACACCGAAGACGGCCGCGATAGTCAAAGTGCATCGCAGCAACTTCACCATTGAGGGTTTCACATCAGAGGTAAGCGTCGAGCGCCTCGCGTTCATCGCCGCGGAGCACGGACTGCCCGTAATTCACGATCTCGGCAGTGGACTGCTCCTCCCTCTGGACGACTACGGACTATCAGGCGAGCCAACGGCGTCGTCGGCGCTGGCGTCGGGCGCGACGCTTGTCCTGATGAGTGGAGACAAGCTCCTTGGCGGCCCACAGGCCGGCATCATACTCGGCAGCGGATCGGCCGTGGCGAAGCTCCGAAAGAATCCGTTCGCGCGAGCGATGAGAGTCGACAAGCTCACTCTGTCGGCGCTCGAAGCGACGCTCAGGCTCTACCTCGAGCCCGAGCGCGCGCTGAAGGAGGTTCCAGTGCTGGCCATGCTCACCGAGGCGGTGGAGCAGCTCGAGTCCCGGGCCCGCTCAGTCGTCAGCTCGCTGCGGTCGAGTAATATCGAGGCGGAAGTTGCGCCGAGCATTGCGAGCGTCGGTGGCGGCGCGTTCCCTACCGCCTCCATCGCATCGATAGCGATCATGCTGACGACGGACGCCGAGCGCGTGGAAGAGAGGCTGCGGCGCGGCGAGCCGGCAGTCATCGGGCGGATAGCCGATGGGAAGCTGCTGCTCGACCTCCGGAGCGTGCTCCCGCGCGAAGATGGGGCGCTCGTCAAGGCGATCGTCAAGGCGCGCTCGTGAAACGAATTCCCGACGCGGTCTTTCTCGACCGCGACGGCACGGTCATGGAAGACGCCCACTACATCAAATCACCAACCCAGGTACGGCTCATCCCTGGCGCGGCGGCAGCCGTCAAAAGAATCAACGACGCCAGGGTGCCGGCAATCGTCGTCACGAACCAGTCGGGAATTGCGCGCGGCATCTTCACGGTGGATGACTACGAAGCGGTCCGCCGACATTTTGAGTCGCTGCTCGAAGCGGAAGGCGCGCACATCGATGCCAGCTACTACTGCCCCCATCATCCGAGCATCACGGGGCCGTGCGAATGCCGGAAGCCCGGGACGGAGATGTTCGAGACCGCCATCCGCGACTTCAAGCTCGACCCGAAGAACGTGGCCTACGTCGGAGATCGGTGGCGCGATGTGATTGCCTCAAAAAAGCTTGGTGGCCGGGGAATCATGATTTCGTCCCACATGACCACGGACGAAGATCGCCGCAAAGCGCAAGAGGACGGGATCGAGACCGCTGCATCTCTCGGGGACGCCGTCGAGATGCTTTTTGGTCTTACTGAGAGGCACGGCGCGGCGTAAAATCGGAGGATGCCGTCACGACTCGCCGTGCTCGCTTCCGGACGCGGCTCAAATCTTCAGGCAATCATCGACCACTTCGACAATCTCTCGCGTGAGCGAATCGCGAAGGTGGTGCTCGTCGCATCGAATCGCGCCGATTCCCCGGCGCTCATTCGCGCCGCGACGGCTTCGATCGACATCGCGAGTTTCGACGCGGCCGACGATGGGTCTCAGCTCCTCGCGCTGCTTCGCAAATTCCGCGTCGACCTGGTCGTGCTGGCCGGGTACCTGAAGCGGATCCCGGCCGCCGTGATCCGCGAGTACGCCGGGCGCATCGTCAACATTCATCCCGCCCTCCTACCAGCATTCGGAGGCGAAGGCATGTACGGTGCACGCGTTCACGAGGCCGTGATCGCCTCGGGCGCGAAGGAAAGCGGCGTGACGGTCCATTTGGTCGACGATGACTACGACCGCGGACCTATCATCGCGCAGTGGCGCGTTCCGGTGGAGAAATCGGACACGGTGGATTCGCTTGCCGAACGCGTACTGGCGGTGGAGCACGTCGTTTACCCGCGCGCCGTCGAGATGGTCGCCATGCTGCAACAACTTGAATCGAAAACTTCTGCCTGATATGCCCACTGCACTGCTGTCAGTTTCCGACAAAAACGGTCTTGTCGACTTCGCCAAAGGCCTGATCAGCCTCGGCTGGGATCTCGTCTCCACCGGGGGTACGGCAAAGGCGTTGCGTGACGCCGGCGTCAACGTGCGAGACGTAAGCGAAATAACCCATTTCCCGGAAATGCTGGATGGTCGGGTGAAGACGCTGCACCCGGCGATACACGGCGCGCTGCTGGCGCGACGCGATTCGCCCGGGCACATGAAGGGCCTGGCCGAGCATCAGATCGCGCCGATTGATCTCGTCGCCGTCAACCTCTACCCGTTCGAGGAAACGGCGGCGCGCGCCGGTGCGAAGCCGGATGAGATCATCGAGCAGATTGACATCGGCGGGCCTTCGATGCTTCGATCGGCCGCCAAGAACTTTGCGTCCGTCACCGTGATCGTCGATCCCGCTGATTACGGACGCGTGCTAGCGGCACTCCAGGCGAAGGACGACGACCTTGATCTGCGACGTCTGCTCGCGGAGAAAGTCTTCGCGCGCACGGCTGCATACGACGCCGCCATCGCGTATTGGTTCGGCTGCGAACGCTCCGAGATATTCCCTGACCGCATCGCGATTGCACTCGAAAAAGCGACCACGCTCCGCTACGGTGAGAACCCTGGCCAGCGCGCCGCCTTCTACGTCGAGCGCCAGAAGGACGGCCTCTCCGCGCTGGAGAAGAAGGGTGGCAAAGAGCTGTCGTTCAACAACTTTCTCGACCTCGAGGGCGCGCTCCTAGCCACCGATCCGTTCGAGGGCGAAATCGCCTGTGCCATCGTCAAACACACGACACCATGTGGGCTCGCCACCAGCACCAGCGCTCTCGATGCTTACAAAAAGGCGCTTGCTTGCGACCCGGTATCGGCGTTCGGCTCCGTCATCTCCTTCACGGTCCCCGTCGATGAGGAGACCGCCGAAGCGGTGTCGAGCCTTTTCGTCGAATGCATCGTCGCGCCCCAGTTTACGGCGGGTGCTCTCGAGATACTCGGTCGCAAGAAGAACCTTCGCGTCCTGGAGGGCCGCGCGCAGTGGCGCGACCACGCCCTCGACTACAAGCGAGTACGCGGTGGGTTTCTCGCCCAGGAACGAGCCGCGAGCGACGGCGGAGAAGAATGGCGCGTCGTGACGAAACGCCAACCGACCGAGGTGGAGCTCAGGGACCTTCAGTTCGCCTGGCGCGCGGTTGGGAGCGTCAAGTCGAACGCGATCGTTCTCGCGCGTGATGGCGCCACGATCGGGATCGGCGCCGGACAGATGTCGCGAGTAGACGCGGCTTTTCTCTCAGTCTACAAAGCGCGTCTCACCGGCCACGATACCAAAGGGTCGGTGATGGGGTCCGATGCGTACTTCCCGTTTCGCGACGGAGTCGAGCAGGCGGCGGAAGCGGGAGTGTCCGCAATCGTTCAGCCGGGTGGTTCCATCCGTGACGAGGAAGTGATCAAGGCGGCGGACGAGTACAACATCGCGATGGTATTCACGGGCAAGCGGCAGTTCCGCCACTAGATGACGGCGACGCAAGGCACGCTGGAAGGGCTCGACTACCGGCCGTCGTACCGTGCCGCCGCCGCGGCATCCGCGCTGGTGTTCGTTCTCTATCTCATCACGCTCGCACCCTCGACCGCGATGTGGGACACGAGCGAATACATTGCGGCCGCTTACACGTTCGGACTTCCCCACCCACCGGGAAATCCATTTTTTGTGCTCCTGGGCCGCTTCTTCGCGATTCTCCCGATCGCGCCCAATGTCGCGATGCGGATCAACATTCTCGCGGCCCTCTCCAGTGCCGGCGCGGCGGGCATGTGGTTCCTGATCACCGAGCGCGTTCTCGTCGGATGGCTGCTCGAGCGCTGGCAGAGAATCGTCGGCGGGTCTCTGGCGGCGTTGATCGGAGCCACGGCATTCACCGTCTGGGCGCAATCGGTCGTCAACGAAAAGGTCTACACCGTCTCGCTGCTGGGACTCGCCGTCGTCTCCTGGCTGATCGTCCGTTGGTGCGACGATCCCGATGGACCCAAAGCGGACCGGCTGCTCGTCATGATCGCGTATCTGAGCGGACTCGGCTACGCGAACCACATGGCCGGCTTTCTCGCCCTCCCGGCAGTCGCGGCCGCCGTTGCCATTCGCCGCCCAGGTACGATTCTCCGCCGCCCGAGACTTCTGCTCGCGGTTGCGGGCGCGCTTCTGCTCGGCATGACACCGTTCCTCACGCAACCTCTTCGAGCTGCGTACTTCCCCGCCATCAACGAAGGCGAGCCGACCGGCTGCGCCACCAGGATTGGCGTCGGCTGCACGCTCAGCAAGGCGACCTACGATCGCTTCATGTACAACTTCAATCGCGGTCAATATGGAAAGCCGGGATTGACCGACAGGCAGGCGCCATTCGTCGCGCAAGTCGAAATGTGGTGGCTGTATTTCAGCTGGCAGTGGCTGAGAGATCCGTTCGGCAACCATCCCGCGCTCCAGAACATGCTCGCCACGCTATTCCTCTTGCTCGGCGGACTTGGCGGTTACGTCCATTGGAAACGCGATCGGAGATCGTTCTCTTATTTCGGCCCACTCATGTTCATGGTGACGCTCGCGCTCATCTATTACATGAACTTCAAGTACGGCTCGTCGCAGGCCCCGGACCTTGCCGACACCGTTCCGCGCGAGGTGCGCGATCGCGATTACTTCTACCTCTGGAGCTTCTCGGCGCTGAGTGTGTGGATCGCGCTCGGCCTCGTCTTCGTGTGGGAGACGGTTGCCGCGCTGATCGGATCGGAGAAGATCCGCGTAGGCGACGAGACGCTGGATCTCCCGCGCCGCCGGAGCTGGCTGCTGGCGACACCGGTGCTCGCGATCGCGATCGTTCCGCTCTTCGCGAACTGGCAATCGGCTTCGCGTGCCGGTCAAACCGATACGGCTGACTTCGCCGCCGATCTCCTCAACTCCGTCGAGCCGTACGGGATCCTGATCACCTCTGGCGACAACGACACCTTCCCGCTCTGGTACGCCCAGGAAGTAGAAGGAATCCGGCGTGACGTCATCGTCGCCTGTCTCTCGCTGCTGAACACGGACTGGTACACGCGCCAGCTGCTGCGCCGCCCGATTTACGAATATGATTCGCTGCGCGGCCCGGCGATCTATCGCGGTAAAGTGTGGAAGAGGCCGAGCGGGCCGCCGGTGAAGCTGACGATGGAACAGGCGGACGCGGTGCCGTCGGTGATCGAGCTCTCGGCGCCGCAGACCTTCCGCAAAGAAGGGACTGACATCGTCGTCAACATCCAGCCACGCCCATTCGGCGATTTCGCCGGCCTCGAAAGAGCCGATCTGTTCGTGTTGTACATGATCCGCGATGCCTATCCCGAGCGGCCATTCAACTTCAGCCGGACGACCGGCGGATATGCTGAGGAGATGGGACTCGCGCCGTACACCGTAACTACGGGCCTGGCGCGGAAGCTGGTGCCCCACATTCCGAAGGCAGGCAATGGCATCGTCGCTGTTCCGGGCGAAGGTTGGCTCGATGTCGAGACGACCCGCGCGCTCTGGGAGACCGTATTTAAAGCACCGAAGTCGATCGCGACTCGGGAGCTGTGGGTCGATCGTCCGTCCGCCGGTATTCCTTTTCTGTACATGCGGACGGGGCTGGTCCTGAGCAGAGCGCTGACGCAGCTGGGCCACGCGGATGAAGCAGCTCGGATCCGCGCCCAGGTCGAGAAGATCGCGCGCGCGACGCAGCTCGATGACCTGCTGGCTGGAGCATCGCAGTAGGGACTGAGTGTGCCGAGACGCGCAATCGTGCGTTGCCCGTGCCGATAGCCACTCTTATCTTGAGCGCGGAGGGTTGGCAGAACGGCTATTGCACCAGTCTTGAAAACTGGCGCCCGCAAGGGCTTGGGGGTTCGAATCCCTCACCCTCCGTCTACGGCCCTCGTGCGCTCCGCCTCGAACGGAAACAGCTATCGGACGCTGAAGTGCGAAGGAGATCGGACAACGCAAATGACGAGAGGCCCGCGCTTGAGCGCGGGCCTCTCGTCATTCTGGAACGATAAAGCGATAGGGCTTAATGGAGCGTTACTGCGAGACCTACTTGTCCAACGTTCGCGTCTGTATTCGAGTTCCGCATCGCGAAGCCATTCCAGTAGGGTGTGATGCTCGTATTCTTTGCCACACGAACATCATATCCGAGCCCGAATACCATTCCGAGGCCCGTCTCTGTGGCAGTAAAACCTGAGGCAGCAGCGCTGACGGAGCCGACTCCTACGCCGCCGGTCAGGAAAAAGCCGCCAGTAGTAGAGGGGTAGAATCGAACGCGCGCGTCCAGCGTGCCGACTGTCAAAGTTGCACCCTGCTGCGACTTTGCCCAGGCTTCGCTCCCGACACCGAGCAGGAATCTCGGTGTGATCGTGCCACCAAGTGATAGCCCGCCGCTGATTCCGCTTTCACGCGATCCGCCACAATTATCGCAACCGAGCGAGCCGTAACCGAGGCCGCCGCTAAACCAGAATCCATCGCGGATCTGCGCGTTCTGGGCGTGGACCGTTGCCGCACTCACGGCAAGCGAACCAACCACTGCGAAACACTTAACCAGATGCTTTACACTCATAGAACTCCTCGAAGTTTGCCGCACGGGGGGCGGCCGGAAAGGCGTCGCCAGTAGCGCCGGATAAAGGCTTGAACCAAACGCAGAGCAGACGCGCGGCCTGGCTAAAGTCCCGCGCGTCGATATCCAATGCTTCAATGACTGGTTCGTCGCGCAGCAGCAACAACTATTGAGCCGAACCTTTGTTCGTAGACAACAAAAAAGCGCCACCCGGTGTGCGTCACCGGGTGGCGCTTTGGATAGGCGGAAGATCCGCTACTGCCCTTGAACCCTCGGCGCCGGCCCAAGCCGCGCGAGTCTCGCTTTCATCGAGGCGAACCCGGCGTCGTTGACGTGAAGGGCGTTCAATTGGGGCGCCGGTACCTGGTTCAACATTCGCTGGATGTCGGCGATGCGATCGGTCGTACCCGGGTGATCCGCGAACCATGCCGCCGTAGCGCCACTACCCCCTGACTGCTGCTCCTCGGCAAGTAGTTTCTGAAACAGCGACAACATGCCGCGAGGAGTGATTCCGGCGCGCATCACGTTGTTGAAGCCCCCTTCGTCGGCCTGAATTTCGTCGGTACGGCTAAACTTCGCGAAGACCGCGGTGCCGCCGATGTTGATCGCCGCCTGCGCGACCCCACTCTGACACGCTCCCGTCAGCGCGCAAAGAATCCCGACGCCGACATTGGCCCCCTGCGCGTTTTCCATCTGCTTGACGGAGTGGCGCCTCACCACGTGCTCGATTTCGTGGCCCAGCACGCCGGCCACCTCCGACATGTTGCTCGCTCTCGTGAGTACACCACGGTTGATGTAGATGAATCCGCCCGGCAGCGCGAACGCGTTCACGACATCAGAATTCACGACCTGGAACTGCCAGTTGAGATCGGCGCGGGATGTCAGATGCGCGATTCGATTTCCAAGCGCATTAACATAATTCTGAATCTCTGCGTCCTGGACCATCGGTAGCTGCGCGTTGACTTGCTGCGCTTCCTCCTGACCCATTTGGACTTCCTGCTGGGTGGAGACCCCACACCCGGCGAGCAGCGCGACTGTGCCGATTGTGACCGTGATATTTCGCATCGAGTCAGCCCTCGAAAATTGTGTTCGTCGCCGCTCGTGTCCCCGGCGCGCCTCATTGAATGGCAGAAAGCAGACCAACGGTGACGCGGGGTCCCAAGTGAACAACTACCCCCGCGAATGGCCGGAGCGACATTGTTTGTCGCGCCGGCCCAAACATGATTTATCTCGGAACTACAACCGTCCGCTTCACGTTCGTGAAGACGGTGAACTGTGTCCCCGCCGGGACTACAGCGGAAAGTCCCTTCTTCGTCGCGCCGATACCGAAAGTGAGAACGCCCAGTGCCGCGGCCTGACCCTGACGCTTTTTTCC
>JBGQIT010000069.1:0-10030 GCA_041498575.1 Gemmatimonadaceae bacterium | reverse complement strand
TTCCTTACTGGGTGTACGGCGGCCAGCAGGAGAGCGGTTCGATCGGCACGATGAGTCGCGGCGACTACGGCGCGATCACATTCCGCGAGTGGAATCAGGTGGGAGTCGAGGAATATGGATACGTGGCTCCAGACCCGCTCGATCCGAACATCATCTACGGCGGGAAGATCACACGATTCGATCAGCGGTCACGCGAAGTCCAGAACATAAGCCCCGAGGCCGTGCGCTCCGGCAAGTACAGGTTTCTTCGCACGGCGCCCGTGATTTTCTCGACCGTGGATCCGCACACGCTTTACTACGCGGGCAACGTCCTGTTCAAGACCACGAACGGCGGGCACGGCTGGGACGTAATCAGTCCCGATCTCACCCGTCAGAATTACGGGGTGCCTCAGAGCTACGGCATTTATACCAATGGAGATCTCTCGCGCGCAAAAAATCGCGGCGTCATCTACGCCGTCGCGCCGTCGTTCCGCAACGTGAACACGATCTGGACTGGCTCCGACGACGGGGTCATCAATCTCACTCGCGATGGCGGAAAAACGTGGACCAACGTTACGCCGGCCGCGCTGACTCCATGGAGCAAGGTCTCGCAGCTGGAGGCGTCGCACTTCGATGACGAGTCCGCGTACGCGGCGATCAACCGATTCAAGCTCGACGATCTGCATCCGCACATCTATCGCACGCACGATGGTGGAAAAAGCTGGAAGGAGATCGTCAACGGAATTCCGGGCGACGAAGTGGTGAACTCTGTCCGCGAAGATCCGGTGCGGCGCGGACTCCTGGTCGCCGGGACCGAGCGCGCCGTCTACTTTTCCCTCGACGACGGCGACCAGTGGCAGCCGCTCAAGCTCAACATGCCGGCCACCTCGATTCGTGACCTCGTAATCCATGATGACGACATCGTCGTCGGAACGCACGGCCGCTCATTCTGGATCCTCGACGACATGACTCCGCTTCGCCAGCTCGAAACAAAAGCGGCAAGCGCCGAGACCTTTCTGTTCAAGCCGAAGCTCACCTATCGCTTCCGCCGCAACAAGAACACCGACACACCCTTGCCGCCCGAAGAGCCCGCGGGAAAGAATCCACCCGACGGTGCGATCATCAACTATCGACTCGGCACCGACGCCGGGACGCCGGTTGTGCTCGATATCCTTGACGAGGCCGGCAAAACAGTCCGCAGCTTCTCCAGCGCCGACTCGGTCGAGCCGATCGAGAAGGACCTCAACGTTCCGACCTATTGGGTTCGCCCACAACAGCGCGTCGCCGCGACTAAGGGGACGCATCGCCTCGTCTGGGACCTTCACTACCCGCCGCCCAAGGTCCTCGGGCACGAGTATCCGATCTCCGCCATCTACGGCGACACACCCCGATTTCCTCTGGGACCGGCCGTCTTGCCAGGCACATACACCGTCCGGCTGACCACGAACGGAAAGAGCTTCACACAGTCTCTGACGATAAAAATGGACCCGCGTGTTCAGATCACCGATGCCGGGCTTCGTCTGCAGCGCGAAATCGGTGTCCGAATGAACGATGCCATCAGCCGGGATTTCGCCGCGCTCAGCGAAGTGCGCGCCCGGCGAACGCTCTTGCGTGCTCAGCGTGAAGGCGCCAAGGCGAAGGACGTCGCGGATTCGCTCGTGGCGCTCGATTCGTTGCTGGCTAACATCGAGACCGGTGCGCGACGTGGAGGCCCCGTCGGCTTGGTTGTCCTCAACGAACAGCTGGCTGGCATTCTCGACGCGGTTGAGGGTGCGGACGCCGAGCCTACGACCCAGGTCGTCGCCGCGGCGGGAGACCTGGAGAAGGCCCTGGCGGCGCTCCTCTCACAATGGTCCGATATTCAGCGCACGCGAATCCGCCCCGATCGGAAGTAGATTACCGAGTCCCCGTACGCGCAGCTCACCGGAGAACGCAATGACGACGAGCAAGGAAACCGAGTGGATGAATCACCCGCGGCTACGAAAGCTCGTGACAGCTGTCAACGAGCTGACTCTCGCCGAACGGATCACGCTCGTGAAGGGACTGGTGCCCGCCATCGCCGACGAGCTGTCCGACACTGAGTACGAGAGATTCGTTGACTCGATACGATTGAAAGGCGAGCGCTTCCACGAAGCGCAGGCGCATCCCGGCGAGGGCAGGGCGGAGAGGAAGGTTCCCGGCGAACGCGATATTGAAGGACGATAGGCGACGCCGATGAACTTTTACTGGATTTTCGGGATTCTGATGGTCGCCGCGGTTCTGTTTGCACTCTTCGCGGGCACCCGGCGCCCCAAACCGTAGGCTAAATCCCGAGTGCTAGCTGGATGGGCGCGCTGGAAGACGCCGTGCCCGCCTCGACGCATATCGGGCCAACGACTCTGTCCTGCGCCGCCGCGGTCAGTCGCCCCCTGAATCTCGCGCGGCGCAGCGAATCTCCGACGGTGCCAAGAGCGGTTCGTGGGTTGTTGTTCTTCTCGCTCAGGTGAGCGAGCACGATGTTGTTGAGCCCCGAGTGGATGCTCTGAGTCGCCGCGTGCGCGGCATCCCGATTGCTCAGGTGCCCGAACCTGCCGCGTATCCTCGCCTGGAGTGACGGCGGATACGGTCCCGCGCGCAACATTCCCTCATCGTGGTTCGCTTCGATGACCAGGACGTCCAGTTTGTCGAGAGCACGCAAGACGCTTTCGGTAACGTACCCCAGATCGTAGACGATTCCAGCGCGGGAACCTTCGCCGACCGACGTGACGATTACTGCGATTGGCTCATTGGCGTCGTGTGAGATCGGAACTGTCTCGAGGTGAAAATCGCCTACGACGACACTGCTCTTTCGAGGCGTGAGAATCGTGCGAAGCTTCGCCCATTCCGGGCACATCATCCTGGTTCCGGCCGTGCAGACAACTGTCCAGCCCCATTTCCGCGCGGCCGATGCAACGCCCTTGATGTGGTCGGTGTGCTCATGGGTGACCACGACGGCCTCGATCGATTCCGGGGAGACACCAGCCACAGCCAAACGCTGTTTGAGGACGCGCGGAGCAAAACCGGCATCCACGAGAATGCGCGAGCGCGCGGTCTCGATCAGAACGGCATTCCCGCTGCTTCCACTGCCAAGTACCCACAGCCTCATCAAGTGCTCCAACGCCGTTTGTGCGCTTCCGCAAGCTGCTTCCGCGCCTTCGCTCCCAGCTCGACTTGCCGCCGCGACATCATGCGTTCAGCGACTGCAAGGAATCTAGTGACGTCGTAAGTATCGTAGGGTGCGCTGTCGCCCCAGGCGAATGGAGGAACTGCTCTCGGCGGCATGTTGGCGCCGAAGACGCTGGCGCCGGCGCCGATCACCGTACCTGTGCTCAACATCGTTCCGATGCCCGTCTTCGCGTGATCGCCGAAGAGCGTCCCCAGAAACTGCTGGCCAGTGCTGCGAACTCCAGACGGCGTCCAGAGCTGGATGGGCCCGTAAGTGTTCTTCAGATCACTGGTGGTCGTCAGCGCGCCGAGGTTGACCCACCGTCCGAGGTAGGAATGACCGACGAACCCGGCGTGTCCCTTGTTGCTGTGTCCGAGAACGATCGAGCTGCTGAATTCGCCACGAACCTTGCAATGATCGCCGATCGACGAGGTTGCGACCCGATCTCCGAGGATCTGCGAATCTCGACCTACGGAGACGGGCCCGACGAGGTGCGTGAATGGCGCGACGACCGCACCGCGGCGGACCAGTATTGGCCCCGCCGAAGCGTCCAGCACCACCTGCGGTCCGATCACGGCGCCTTCCTCCACGAAGATCCCGTGATCGCCAACCGTCGTCGCGCCAGTTTTCGCGGTGGCCTCGAGCGATTTTCCGCGGAGGGGAATGTCCTCCATCAGCTGGTCAGTCAACGTGGAGATGAAATCCCACACTTCATTGATCCAGCGCCCTTTGATCCTTTGCCCGCCAAGTGTCGTCTGGATCGATCCGATGTCGACCGAACCGTCGGCGAACTGAGAGACGGGGAGTGCCCGGGCGAGCCTCACCGCGCACGCGGCGCCTTCGCACATGAGAAGGTCGAACCTTTCGAGGTTGAGATCGAGCGGGATCACACAGCGGGTGTTGACGACGATCGAGCCCGCGGGAATCTCCGATTTCGGGGCGACGGCGGGCGGCGCATTGCCCTCTTCGAAGTTCGTGAGGTGGGAGGAGCTGATGAAGCCGGCACTCTGGAGGCCCGTGACCCGCTCCCAGCGTCTGCGAATGAGCGAGGTGCCTGCCCGCAGCTCGGATCCGGGACGCGTCAACGCGAACGGCTCGAATTGCCGCGCCTGCGCATCGTCGTAAAAGTAGAGTGCGCTCATGATTTCGCCCGCTCACTCGCTGGGATCGATTCCACCAGCCGCTTCAGGTCTGCCGCCTTCTCACGCGTGGTAACCAGCGTCAGTCCATCGTGCACGACTACCACCAGGTTGTCAACGCCGTAGATCACAACCCGGCCGGAATCCGTGTGGATGACATTGTCACTGCAATCGACAATGTGCACATCACCCGTCGTGACGTTGCCAAATTCGTCCTTGTCGCGGACTCTGCCGAGCGCGGCCCAGGTACCGATGTCGTCCCAGCCGAAATCGCCGGGAATCACCGTTACGTGTCCACTCCGTTCCAGAACACCGACATCGACCGAGACTGTCTTTTCGACACTGGCAAAAAATTCCGATGCATCTGCGTCCTTGCCGAGGCTGAGCGCCTTGGTCAGCTCGGGAGTATGCTGCTTAACCTGGGCCAGGAAGTCGCCGACATTCCAAACGAAGATACCGGAATTCCAGAGATAACCCTGCGAGCGCATCTTCTCCGCGCGCGCCCGGTCCGGCTTCTCGACGAATCGCTTGACGGGAGAGCCGCCTTGCTTGTTGGGGTTGGCCGCCTGGATGTAACAGAAGCCCGTATCGGCGCGTGTCGGGACGACACCAACCGTCACCAGCGTGTGGGTCTTGCGCGCGGTCTCTTCAGCATCAAGAAGGGTTTCCCTGAATTTCGCATCATCACCGATGAACCAGTCCGCGTGAACAGAGATCATAGTCGCATCCCTGCCGCCGCGACGCTCGATGGTGAGAGCGGCCCACGTCAACGCCGCCGCCGTTCCCGCCGGCCGTGGCTCGGCGATGATGTTCTCTCGCGGTATCGGAGGAAGAAGCCGTCGGATCGGTTTTACGAGACTTGCGTTCGTGAGCACCAGCGTGTGAGCGGGATCCACGATGGGGCCGAGCCGGTCGACCGTATCAACCAGCAGCGGCTTCGCGGTTACCAGGGGCAATAGCTGCTTGGGACGCTCGGGCGTGCTGAGTGGCCAGAATCGCGAGCCCACTCCGCCGGCGAGGACGACAGCCCAGCGGCTCACTCGCCGCTCATTCCCGCTTCGTCAGGCGCTCCGGTGAGACGCGCGACGAGCGCGTAGAGTTTTTTCGGACTGAACGGCTTTGTCAGGAACTGGGTCGCCCCCAACGCCAGCGCATCGCGCTCGTGTTTCGCGTCGCCCCCAGCAGTGAGGACGATGCAGGGGAGCGACTTGAATCTTTCCTGCTCGCGGACCTGCCGGAGCACGTCGAGACCGCTAAGCTTGGGCATCATGAGGTCGAGCAGAGCGAGATCGACGTGTTCGTCGTCGTTGTTGATGAACTCGAGCGCCTCCTGCCCATCGTACGCGAGACTGACTTTGAACGGACCTTGCTCGAGCTTCATCTTGATGATGCGCCCAATGTGAGGCTCATCGTCCGCGACAAGCACGTGAAAGAGACGCGTCGCTGTGTCGGCCACGATCAGATCAGGGATGCGATGTTGCCGCGGTAGCGGCGAACATCAAAGAGAAGACCGCCCAGATCGGCCGACTGACGGAGCAGCACGAGCAAGAGCGTACTGTCAGCAAGAGCTGCCACGATTGCGTATCCCTTCTGATGCTCGAGTATTGCCGTATTCATCGGTCCCTGAATTGTCGCCAGGCCGAGACTCTCCGCTTCTGACACGAGGGCTGGAACGCGAGCGGCGAGGTCTTCGTTGTTCAGCCCTGGCGCGGCAAAACCCTCTATCAGCAGACCGTCTTTTCCCAATACGAGAACTGCGTCAACTCCGGGTCGCTGGCGAAGCGCGCTCGTAAAATCTCTGATGTTGGGCATTGAGGGGTGAGGAAGTTGCGAAGCTAGGAAGCTGAAAGAGTGAAGTCAAGCGCGGCAATCGCTTGAACTGCCATAAGTTACGGGGTATTATCGTGAGGCAACCCCTCCAGTCTCCCATCTGTCTCATCTACCGAATGAAAGCTCGTCTCGTACTACTCGCGGCGATGTTTGTCGTGGTCGGCCTGAGCGCTTGTAGCAATCCGGCAAACCTCAAGGCATCGCTCCCCACAACCGTCGACTCGCTATCCGTCTTTGCCCTGTCTGGTACGCCTCCAACGTATCCGAGCGGCATTTCTATCCTTGCCCGGCAGCCGGTTCGTGTTGACGGCTTCGCGTCCTTCGATGTTGCGCTGGACATCGACGCGACCGGCAAGGCCATCATCTATCCGGTCAAGCTTGTCGTGAGCTCACCTGGCGGATCGCGTCCGGTTGGCTTGATCAAAGTGGCCGGCGTTTTCGACTCCGTGACTGACGCTCCGAAGACCGGCTACGAGGCGGATTCATCGCTCCTCATGGCGCCGGGAGAGGTAGTAGTCGTGCAATCGGCCCACAACAGCTCCGGCGATATTTGCCAGTTTGCGATCACTCCGAACATCTACGCGAAGATCGCGGTGGACAGCATCGATCTCGCGTCGAGGACTCTCTTTCTCCGATTGGGGCTCGATCCCAATTGTGGGTTCCGTTCATTCGTAACTGGAATTCCCACGAGCTGATTGGTGCACGACCTCAGGATGGTGCGCGAGCACATCGACGCACTTCGCACTGGCATGCGCCGGCGCGGAGCGCTCGATGCGCTGTCGCCGACCATCGAGCGTGCGGTCACACTCGACAAAGCGCGGCGCGACACCATCCAGGCGGTTGAGGAGCGAAAGGCCGCGCGCAATGCCGTCAGTCAACAGGTAGGTCAACGAAAGCGCGCCGGCGAATCGGCTGAAGATCTCCAGCAGCAGTCACGTGCGCTTGGAGACGAGATCGCGCGGCTCGATCGCGAGCTGGCAGAGACCGAGGGCGAGCTGTCGGCAATTCTGCTCGAGCTTCCGAACGTTACCCTCGACCAGGTTCCGGCTGGCGGAGAAGAGAGTAACGCCGCTATCAGGAGCTGGGGCACCCCGCGCGAAGGGGCGCGTATTCAGCCGCATTGGGAAATCGGAACCAGGCTCCGGATCATCGACTTCGAGCGCGGGGCCAAGATCAGCGGCTCGGGCTTCATCGTGTTTCGCGGGATGGGAGCACGTCTCGTGCGCTCACTCATGAATCTCATGCTCGACGTTCACACTGTGGAGCACGGCTACGAGGAGACCTGGGTTCCAGTCGTCGTCAATCGCGCGAGCATGATCGGAACCGCGCAGCTTCCCAAGTTCGAGGAAGACATGTACGCGTTGAAGGACGAGGACACCTTCCTGATTCCCACCGCCGAAGTGCCGCTCACGAATCTCTATCGCGACGAGATTCTGCCGGAGTCGGAGTTGCCAAAATCCTTTACGGCCTACTCTCCCTGCTTCAGACGCGAGGCAGGAGCGGCGGGGAAGGACACGCGCGGGCTCCTTCGCGTGCACGAGTTCGACAAGGTGGAGCTCGTGCGCTACGTCACGCCCGAGAGCTCCGGCGAGCAGCTCGAGCTTCTCACGGGCCACGCTGAGAAAATTCTGAAGCTGCTCGAGCTTCCGTACCGGGTGGTTCGTCTCGCGTCCGGAGACACCGGATTCGCCAGCGCGCACACCTACGACCTCGAGACGTTCGCTCCCGGAGTCGGGAAGTGGCTCGAGGTATCATCCTGCAGCAACTTCACCGACTTTCAGGCGCGGCGCGCCAACATCCGCTACAAGCCCTCCGATGGCGGCAAGCCCCGGTTCGTTCACACCCTCAACGGTTCCGGGCTCGCGTTTCCTCGCGTCATCGCATCGATTCTGGAGCATCATCAGCAGGAGGATGGCAGCGTGCGCGTCCCCGCTGCGCTCAGCACCTATCTCGGCGCCGAGCGCCTGGTCTGAGCATGCGCCGGCTCGCTCCGGTAACGCTCGTCACCATCGGGGTGCTGGCGCTGCTCGTGTGGTACGTCATCTACACGCGCGGCGTCGTGAGAGAGCTGAGGCAGGAAGCATCCCGCGTCGGCCTCATGTACGCGCGCGTGTACAACGGGCTCAGCGATCCCAATCCTGACGCCGCAACCGCGGCCCTGCTCGATCTCTCCCGCCACATTCGAGAGTCGGGAGTTCCGATGATTCTCACCGACGAGCGAGGGAACCCCACGGACACGGCGAACATTCCGTTCACGGCTCCCATGGGCTCGATGGAGCTGCGCAACTACATCACCGAACTCGACCGCCAGAATGTGCCGATGGTCGAGCGTGGAGTGGGCACCGTTCATTTCGGAAACACCACACTCGTTCGAGGCCTGATTCTCATTCCGTTGCTGCAGTCAATCCTGATTGGGGTGGTGCTTCTCGCCGGCGCGTACGCGCTACGCACGCGCGGCCGCGCCGATCGCGAGCAGATTTGGGCGGGCATGGCGCGCGAATCGGCGCACCAGCTCGGAACACCTCTCTCCAGCATCAGCGGCTGGATCGAGCTCCTGCGCGAGACCGAGCCGGAAGCGACGACGGTAGCGGCAATCGATCACATGGAGGCGGATCTGGAGCGACTGAAGCGCGTCGCGCACAGATTCGAGCGCATCGGCCGGCCTCCCCGCCAGGAGGCGGTCGACCTCGGCGCGCTCGTCGACCGAGTGGCCGCCTATTTCAGGGCGCGCGTTCCTACCCTCGCCCAGCGGGTTACTGTCTCGTCGTCGCACCAGGGCGATCTCGTCGTCCAGGGTGATGCGGTGTTGCTCGAGTGGGCGCTCGAATCTCTGGCGAAGAATGCGATCGATGCGCTGGCGGGAAGGGATGGCAAGGTCGAGATCTCGGCGGACGCGCTGCCGGAAGGTCGAGTGCGAGTCCGCGTGTCGGACAACGGACCCGGCGTTCCGCGAGAGATCCGTCACCAGATCTTCGATCCCGGATTCTCGACCAAGGAGAAAGGGTGGGGGATTGGCCTTTCGCTCGCTCGCCGCATCGTGCGCGACAGTCACGGTGGAGAGCTGGTGCTCGTTCCTACCGAGCGGGGGGCGACGTTCGACATGGTACTCGGCTGACCGCATTATCTTCAGATGATGTCTGAATCAACCAATTCCGTGACGGTCGACCGAGCGGAGCCTCTTGCCGGCCTCAATCCGGCCCAGCGCGAAGCAGTCCTCCACTTCGAGGGGCCGATGCTCGTGCTTGCCGGAGCCGGCTCCGGAAAAACGCGCGTGCTCACCGCCCGCATCGCGAGGCTGATCGAGCATCACGGGGTCGATCCATCGCGAATTCTCGCTCTTACGTTTACCAACAAGGCCGCCGGGGAAATGCGCGAGCGAATCGCGCGCCTCCTCGGAGAAGAGCCCAAGGGAATGTGGAGCGGAACGTTTCACGCCATTGGAGCTCGCATCCTCCGCAAAGCAGCTCACCACGTAGGGAGGACCTCGAGCTTCACGATCTACGACGAAGACGATACCCTCGGCGTCCTCAAGCGAATCATGGAGCGCGAGGGAGTGCCGCAAAAGCAGTGGAGCCCGAAGGTCATCGCCTCACTCATCTCCGATGCGAAGAACGCTCTCGTTTCTCCCGCCGAATACGACAAGCTGGCGATGGATCCGGTTTCGCGGACTGCGGCGAAGGTTTACAGACAGATGGAGCCGACGCTGCGGGCGGCCAATGCCGTGAGCTTCGATGACCTCCTCGTGCTCCCGGTCGAGATCTTTCGCAAGGACGAGAAGACGCTCGCGAGTTATCGCGACCGGTTCCAGTTTATTCTCGTCGACGAGTACCAGGACACCAACCGCGCCCAGTTCCAGTTCATAAAGCTGCTCGGAAGCGGGCACGGGAACGTCGTCGTC
>JBGQIT010000068.1:0-10042 GCA_041498575.1 Gemmatimonadaceae bacterium | reverse complement strand
TTACCTGGCGGAGCGCTACCATGAGCTGGCGCCGTCGGAGATAGGCGAGCTAAGGGTGCTGGGAGAGCGATTCGCTCAACCGCCCAAGGTTAGAAAGGCTGTTTGATCGAAGGGCGCCCCAGGGCGCCTTTCTTTTTTTCCGCTCACCTTCGGGCGTTGATCCCCCGTCGGAGTATCACGGCGAACCGGGCCCCACCCCCGAGCCCAATCTCGAAGGCTGGGACGATCCCCGACGTCCGGCCCATCGGCAGCGGCCCCTCGGCGCCGAGGAAGACAAGCAGATAGGCGCGCGAGCCGCCATCGAGCCTCGGGCGGTACCGACCCGATATTCCGGCTCCCGCGTACGGCGCCCAGTTACTCTGCCGGAACGGATCGAGGCTGAATCTCGAGATCATGTCGGTCCGGCCTTCCAGACCGTGGCGGCCGGCGCCGATTCCGGCGACCAGGCCGGAGCGCATGTAGATCCCGGCAGGAACGCTCAGGCCAAGTCCAGCCTCGACGCCCGTGGTGTGGGCGACGATCGCGTCGAGCCTCCCTTCTACCTGTAGCTGCTGCTGGTTGACTTGTGCGGCGGCGGTCGCGGGCAGCGCCAGCGTCAGTCCCAATGCCAGTGCCTGTCCAAGCGTCACGCGAAGAAGCGACTGCGCGGCTCGCATCGATCGCGGTCAGGCCGGGCTCGAACGGGTCCGACCTCGCCAGAGCGCGATCGTGTAATCGACGATGGATGCGGCAGAGACGAGCCCGATTGTCAAGACGAGAACCTGGGTCAGCTCCGGCACCAGGATGATGGCCACCAGCGTGATCAGCTGCAGGACGGTGACAATCTTGCCTAGCATTCTCGCCCGGAACACGGCCGGTCGCAGCGTTGGAATAATTTTGGCGACTATGAATCCCAAAGCCGTGGCCAGGTCGCGCGTGAGAAAGACGAAATACTGCGCGGTGGTGAGCTGGCCCTCAACGAGGTAGGTCGATATCGCGACAAGGACGAAGATGCGGTCGGCGATTGGATCGAGAAGAGCCCCGGTCGTGCTCTCCGATTTTCCCTGGCGGGCCAGCCAGCCGTCCATGAAATCCGTCAATCCGGCGACAGCGATGAGGGCGATGCGATCCCATGGTTCCGATACGAGCACGAA
Source organism: Gemmatimonadaceae bacterium (assembly GCA_041498575.1). Taxonomy (GTDB): domain Bacteria; phylum Gemmatimonadota; class Gemmatimonadetes; order Gemmatimonadales; family Gemmatimonadaceae; genus UBA4720. Next base: position 8,909 of record JBGQIT010000068.1, on the reverse strand, counting down.
TGCGAGCGCCAACACCACTCGCGACAGCGACATCGTATTTGGAAGATTGAACATCGCGCGACGACCCATGCGAGCGAAAAGTACGACCGCGTTCGAATGCTTGCCAGCGCGCGCGAGCGTGTCTAGCTTCGCTCGATGACCACGCACAGGCTGCTCGGGGCGATCTACCTCGCCCTCTCCCTCGTGATGATCGCGTGGGACATCCTGATGGCGGGTAGAATCGCGAAGCTCCGGCGCATCCCGCGCGGCTTTCAGGCGATCACCGGCTTCGCCGGCCTGCTCCTCGTTCCCGCGCTCGTAGTCGCGTACACCGCGGAATCCCTACTGTACGGCCGGGCGATCATTCTCGTGGCATGGCTGTGGCCGTTCACGGCCCTCCTGTTCGTCGTGCAAACGATCTACGCCCTCGGGCGGCGGCTCGTCACGCCCCTGTTCGGAATCCCTCTTCTGGTCTACAACATCATCATCGCCACTGTGGCGGTGACCAAGTTCATCATCATGCGCGGTCATTCGCCGACGGAGTTCGGTCTCGCCCTCAACGCGGCGCAGGCGAGCATGCTCGGAACGTTCTTCGGGACACCCGCTCTCTGGAATCCGATCTACATCCAGGTTCCGATATTCGCGCCTTCGCTTCCGGCGCGATGGGGCTTCACGCGTCTGGCCCGCGTAGCGCTCGCAGGGGCGGCGATCGCGTTGACCGCGCTGGTCGTCATCGAGGTGCCGGGCGCGTACGCGGGCATCAGGAGCTACGCGTCACACGCCAACGACCAGCTGCAGGAGCATCCTGAGGGAGATTTCCGGATCGGGCTCAAGATCTTCCCTGATTTGAGGAGCGGGCCGCCGCCGCTGGCGATCAGGTACGATCTCGCGCTCGCCGACACGCTGGACGTCGATGCGATCAGCGTCGTTGTCGATCCGGAAGCGGCGCGAGGTGTCGCGCTGGATTCGCTCGCACGCTCGATCGAACAGGCGCGGGCCGACAGCACGCTTCTGATCGTCGCGCTCGGCTACCCGAAGAAGGGGGAGCAGGAATTCAAGCAGTCGCGCGAAGCTTACACGGTTGCGCGCCTCAAGGACATCGATCGAATCGCAAGACGGCTGAAGCCCGATTATCTGATCCCCGCCGTCGATCCGCTGGAGGAAGGTACGCGCATACTCGGCGAAGAGTCTCCTCTGTACTGGATCGATTATTTCACGCGCGCGTCGCGCGTAGCGCATTACATCTATCCGCGCATCAAGGTCAGCGTCCCGATCAGCAGCTACGGAACCCGCGACAGCACGCTCTACGCGTGGGCGGCGCGGCCAGGCTCTCCAATCGATGCCGTCGGCTTCTCGTTGTTCGCCGGATTCGATGGAGCCACGTCTCTCGACACACACCTGCGCGTCGCTCAACGCTGGATACGACAGTATCCGAAGCCGAAGGAGCATTGGGTTTTCGCCGCGGGCGGATATCCGCTGGTGCACGGTGAGGAGAACCAGCAGCGCACGATCTGGGGAGTGCTGGCGTGGGCCACGGCGGAGGTTTCGATCAAGGGACTCGTCGTGTACGAGGGCGGGGACTACAACTCGGTTCGAGGACTTCGGGCGGCGGGTGGGCGGTTGCGGCCGGCGACGGATGCGATCATTCGCGCGGAGAAGGGGTTGAGGCCGGGGACTCCATAGGTCCTAGCTACAACTGAACAAGTGCGAAGACTGGCAACTGCAACTGAATAGGCGGGAGGTCCCAGTAGCGCAGTTGTTAGTGATTTAGTTCACGACGCCCTGACTTTACTATTGGCGTGCAAGCCACAAGCAGTCGCGTTCACGCCACCGAGATAAGTCGGGGCGTAGTGAACTAGCAAACTGGCATCTCTGCTACCGGGACCTCTCGCCTATGCAGTTGCAAGTGTCAGTTGTCAGTAAAGTTGTCAGTAATGTTGTCGGTTAGACGGTCCGCCCCACCCCGCGAACGATCCCCTCAACCCGGATCTCGGGATCGAAGTACTTCTGCGCGACATCTCGCATCTGATCCGCGCTCACCGCCCGTATTCGGGCATCGTACTCCAGGATCTCGTGCAATCCCTCGCCGAACATCCAGGCGTCGAGCATCTCGCCCAGCAGCGCGGCGCCGCTCTCCTGGCTGATCGCGTGCGTGCCGACGACGTACTCCTTGGCGCGGGTCAGCTCGTCGACCGACACCGCCTCGTCGCGCAGCCTGGCGAACTCGGCGAGTAGACCGGCGCGCGCGACGCCTTCCTTTTCCGGAGACGTCGCGATGTAAGAAAGGAACATCCCGGCCAATCGTTTCTCGCTGACCGACGCCTGCACGGTGTACGCGAGCGACTGCCGGTCGCGCAGCTCGTCAAAGAACCGGCCGCCTAGTCCGCTCGCAACGGTCGCGATGAGACTCGCGGCGAAGCGGGATTCGTCGGCGCGCGATGGTGCTGGAAACGCCAGCGCGATCGCCGTCTGTGCCTTGTCGCGCGACTCGGCGGCGATCTTCACGCTCTTGGGCCAGCGCGCTTTTCCAACCCTTGGAGCTTTTTCCAGCTGGACCGCACCAAACTGCCGGGCCACCAAATCCGCCGCCTCTCTGGGATCCACGTCCGCCACAATTCCGATGACCGCCGCGGATTCGAGAACCTTGGACTTGTGCCACTCCCTTGCGTGCTCGGCCGAGATCGCGAGCAGCGACTCCTCGGTTCCCATGGTAGGAATTCCGTATGGATGCCCGGCGAATGCAACCGAGCTCGCCAGTCTCATGGGGTAGCGGTACATATCGTCCCGCAGCATCGCAACGTTGGAGAGCGCGACCGTTCTCTCGGTCTCGAATGCATCGTCGGGAATCGTCGGACGTTGTATCACGTCTCCCAGCAGCTCGATCGCTTCGGCAAGTCGAGTAACGGGCACCGACAGCGACCACCCGAAGCTGTCACTCCCCGCGCTCGCCGAAATTGATCCGCCGAGCATCTCCGCGTCCTCGGCGATCTGCGCGGCGGTGCGGGTGGTGGTTCCCTTGAGCATCGTCCGCGCGGTGAGGAGAGTGAGTCCCGCCCGCTCGGGCTCTTCCTCTACCGCTCCGCCCACGATATAGACGCCGATGTTTGCCATCGGACTCCCGGGCTTTCTCCGCACGAGAACCGGAACTTTTTCCGCTGTGCGAAAGATGGAGACACCGGCTTCGCTCTCCTCAGGTTCCGCGCTCTTCTCCGCTGGCGCGGTGGATGGCGCGCGGCGCGGAATCGCCGGCAGGCGCTCCGATCCACCTTCCCCGAGAATCCGCTTCATGTCGGCCGCGTCCTGGGCGACCACCGGCGCGTTCTCCGGACGATACACCAGAGCCGCCGCCCGCTCCTCTGACAGATACTTCCGCACAACGCGCTGTATGTCGTCGGCCGAGGCGGATGTATAGCGCTTGAAATACTCGTCCCCGAGCTGCCAGCCGCCCAGCGCTTCCCATTCGGCGAGATAGTTGGCGCGTCCTTCCGCCGTCTCGAGGCGCCGAACCCAGCGCGCCCCGAAGATGCGGCCCACACGAGTGAGCTCGTCGTCCTCGATCGATCCGACGCGCAGCTGGTGCATCTGATCCCAGATCACACGTGCCGCCTCGGCGGTGTTTTCCGGCTCCGTCTCGGCGTGCACCACGAACACACCCAGCTCCGTCGGTGTGTAATCGTAGGCGGTGATGGAAGACGCTAGCTTCTTTTCGCGAACCGCGCGGTACAATCGAGATGCGCGCCCCGTCGCGAGCACGGATGCCGCGACGTCGAGCACCGCCGTATCCGGGTCCAGAGTGCCCGGAGTGCGCCAACCGAACACCAGCTGGCTCTGCGCGATGTCTCCAGCGAGCTCGCGATAACGGAAGTCATCGTGCTTCGGCTCCGGCGGCCCCGGATGCCGCACCGGGTCGCCGGATTTCAATTCTCCGTACTGCTCCTGCACCCGGTGCAGTGCTTCAGTGGGATCGACGTCGCCCGAGATGCTGAGGATCGTGTTGCCCGGCCGGTAGAAGTTGCGGTAGAAACCGTTCATCATGTCGCGCGTGAACGCGCGTAGGCCCGGCTCCCGTCCAATCCGCCAGCGTCGCATGCGGTGCGCATCATGGAGCAGCTCGTACAGCGTCTCGGTGGCGACGGCGGACGGATTGTCGGACTTCCGCTTTGCCTCCTGGATGATGACCTCCATCTCCTTCGCGAGCTCGCGCGCATCGATCACCGAATTCGCGTACGCGTCAGCCTGAATCTCCAGCCCTTTTGCGAATCCCGACGAGGGCAACACCGTGTAGTAAGTCGTGGTGTCGTAGATCGTGTGGGCGTTCAGGTAACCGCCGCTCGCTTTGGTCTCCTTGGCGATGTCGCCGACCCCGCGCTTCGCGGTGCCTTTGAAGAACATGTGCTCGAGGGCATGCGCAAGCCCGTTCTCCTTGTCCGTCTCGTCGAAATAGCCGGCTTTGACGTACGTGACGATCGCGACGACCGGGGCGGATCTGTCGTCCTGAATGAGAACGGTCAGGCCGTTGGGGAGGACGGTGCGGTGAACGCTGGTTGGATCCATTACAAAAGCTATCGCATGCGTTGAGAGGCTTTCAAAAGAACAGGCGGGAAGTAGGTAAGATGCCAGTGTGTTAGTTCACTACGCCCTGACTTTTCTATTCGGATAATCGGTACAGGCGGCTGCTGGTGCTTTGAATGCCACAGTATAAGTCGAGGCGTAGTGAACTAAACAACTGCCATCTCCGCCACTGGGACCTCTCGCCTGTTCAGTTGCAGTAATGACCCGACCCCGTCCAAGGAGCGAACCAGCTAGTCGGCCAGCGACCCCCTTCGCAGTGCCACAAGCCCCAACACGAAAAAAAAAGTCCCGTAGCCGAGCAACCAGAGAACATCGCTCGCGTGCGCGGTTCCTGTCCCGATCAAGGAGTTTGCCACTTCGTCGAGCTTGTGCACTGGAGGCAGCAGCTCCACCACCTTGCTGCGCCAGTCGTTCTTGTCACCGAACGTCGTGCGCAGGATCCGCGCGCCCAGCCACACGGCCGCCAGCGACAGCCAGTCATAACGTGTCGCCACCGAGAGGAAGAAGCCGATTCCGCCCATCGCGACATAAATGAGCGCGGTATAAAGCAGGTAATTGACGATGCTGAACGAGGGCAGAATCGTCTGCAGAATCCTCGAGAGCACGAACATGCACGCCACGACGCCAGCCATGTAAACGAAGAAGAGCTGGGCGTAATACAGAATCGGATTCACGGGCTTCGAAAACAGGAACCGGTAGTAGCCCATCTTGCGATCGGTCGAAACCATGCCATTGACCGCGATGAGAACCGCCAGCGATACGATCGCACTCGCGATCTGGAGCGCGAAGGTCCACACTGGCGAGGCCCGATTAGTCATTTGATATGCCATTGTGCTACGCAGCGGCGAGATGAATGCGTAGCCCCACAGGAATCCGATGAGGAGGATCGCAATTCCGCGCTCTAGCGCGAAATCACGAGCCTGCCAGAGCGAGTATCTCGCCAAGCTCCAGCGGCTCACTGCGACTCTCCAACGGCTTCCCTGAACTGCTGCTCGAGCACCGAGCGCTGAGGGACGACGCTCGCGACGAGCGCTCCCTTGCCGATCAGGTCCGCTAGCGCGGCGTTGAGCTCCTGGATGCTCTGCACCGTCACATCGTATTCGCCCCGGCCGGCATCTTCCGCATCGGGAAACGCGGCGCGAATCAGCTCGAACCCACTGGCGAGCGTCACCCTGAATCGCGTTGCCGCCGGCGCCGCGTGTTCGTACCCAGTGCTCACGAGGCGTTGCAGTCGTCCGCGGTCGATTATCGCGACGCGATCCGCCAGGCGCTGCAGCTCGTCGAGGTTGTGTGAGGCGATGAGTATCGTGCGGTCAGGGCGTCGCAGCTCCTCGACGATGTCGCGAAAGCGCTGCGTCCACACCGGGTCCAGCCCGTGAGTCGGCTCGTCGAGAACGAGGATCTGCTCGTCGCGGAGGACCGCCTGCGCCAGGCCGAGACGCTGAAGGTTTCCCTTCGACAGCGCCTTCACTTTCTTGTCACGGTGCTCGGAGAGTCCGAGCAGATCGATGACGTAGTTCACCCGCTGCGGGATTTCCGAATAGGATAAGCCGGCCAGCGTCGCGTAGCGCACGAGCGCGGTGTCGGTGCGCCACTTCGGGTTTATGGCGATGAGCTCCGAGAGGTAGCCGATTCCATTTCGCTCGACGTACTGCCTCGCGGGTAAGCCGTTGATCTCGACCGTTCCCGTCGTCGGACGGAGGTAGCCGAGCATCATCGCGATGAGCGTAGTCTTGCCTGCGCCGTTCGGTCCGGCGATGCCGAGTATCTCGCCTTCCGCGACCATCAACGAAAACTCCTCGACCGCTTTGACTGAGTTGCCGAGGAGTGATTTGTAAATCTTCCCGACGTTCTTGAACTCGATCACAAGGGCGGCGGGGCGGCAGTCGTCGTTGTCGGTTGCAGGCACGCCTGCCACGCGCCGGTGCCGGCGTTGGTGATGAATTTCGTTCCTTCCGCCACGCGGTTGAGCCGCATCATCGTGCAGCCGAGGAAGCCCTGCGAGGCGCGATCCTGCGGATTGGCCGTGACCGCGCGCACGAAGAACCGGCGGGCGAGGTCGTACTGACGGCTCGCGAAGAGAACGAGTCCCATCTCGCGCAGAGCGACCGAGTTTTTCGAATCGAGCCTCAGGGCTGTATCGAGCTGCGCCCTCGCGGTGGCGAGGTCGCCCTCCTCGCGCGCGAGTCTGGCGAGGAAGATGTGCGGCTGAGGCGCGTTGGGATCAGCGTTCACCGCCTTGGCGAATTCTCCGCGTGCCCGCTCGCGCTGACCGTTGTTCATCGCATCGATGCCGGCCGTCAATCCGCTGCTGGCCGAGCCGCGTCCATAGAACAAATAGCCACCGACAATCAACACGACCACGACGGCGATTCCAATCCACACCGGCATCGACAGCCTGGGCCAGCGGCGCCCGCCCGATTCCGCAGCGGCCAGCGCGTTCTGGACCATGGTGCGCCCAACACCTCCGCTTATCCCTGGGGCCTTGGTGCCGCCTCCGCCAGTACTGCCACCTCCAGCTGCCGCCTCAGCGGACGCGAAGGAACCCGGCATTTCTATCGTCGGGGGCCCAGCCGAGCTCCGGGCTGCGTAGGCTGGAGGTTGTCGGTAACCGCCGCCCGCTGATCGAGGTGCGTACGGTGACGGCGGCGGTGCCGGCGTTGACGGTTTCGATGGCTGCGCCGGACGTGATTGGCGCGGAGTGTATACCGGCGGACCCGGAGTCGCCGCCACTGGCCTCACGGCCGAAGCACCAGAGAGCGCCAACTCGAGCGACTTGAATCCATCGACGGCGGCATCCCCGTCGGCCTGCGTCGGTTTGTAGCTGGTGCGGTTGGCGCGGTCGCGCGCCGCGAGAAACTCCAGCAGCGCGTGGGCCTGATCCAGCGTTACCAGCTCGGCCTGACGCGCCGCGCGAATCAGCTGCTGTCCGGTGAGAGAGGAGTTGCCGACGAGCGCCTGAAGCGCGCTTTCGGCGCCAGCCCAGAGGTCGATGATGTCGGCGGCTAGATCTTCGGCGGAGCGTGGTTTATCGAAGTGAGCCAGAACGGGGTGCACGCCGTTGAGCGCGGCGATCGCGGCCTGGGAGCTTTGCGGACTCATCTCAGGATGCGCAAAAGCCCGGCATCCGCGCTGCGACGAATGAAGCTCTCTGCATCCTGCTCCGGTTTTGGAGTCTCTTTGAGGCAATTCGCATCGCGCATCTTGTCGACGATTTCTTCCCACGTCCCTTCAAAGGTGTTGCCATCGTCGAGCTTGATGCGGTGCGACTCGGGCGTCGATTTCACATCGGCGAAGCTGGAAAGGAGCGCGCCGAAAAGCTCGAGCTGGCCCTTCGCTTCGGTTTGAGTCGCGTCGATGTACTTCGCCTCGATCTCGGCCAGCATCTCGTCGATGTCGTCGAGGTCGCCCGACAGATCGCGCAGCCTGTCCTCCCACGGACGCAGCTCGGGATCGTTGTCGCGCAGGCGATAGATCATCTTCTTCAGCTCGATCAATCTCCAGATGCCGAGCTCGTCCCAGTGATCATCGGGAGTCGAACGGTCGAGATGATAGAGCGCGGCCTCGTAATCGCCGCGATCGTAGAAGATGTTGCCGAGGTAGATGCGCGCCTCGGTGTGATCGGGGTCCATCTGAAGCGCGCGCCGCAGAGTCGAGATCGCCGATTCATCGTTCCCCAATCTGTGCTCCGCGTAGCCGATGCAGGACACGGCTTCCGCCGCATCGGGCGTCTGCTGCGCTGCGATCTCGAAGAACTGCTTGGATTCGTCGATCAGACCTTCGCGAAAAAGCGCGCGTCCGATCTGGAGCATCAGCTCGACGTCGTCCTGGTAGCCCAGCTCCAGCGTGTGGCGGAAGCTGCGGAGCGCCTGCTCCTGCTGGCCGAATTTGAGAAGGGTCTCACCCAGGCCGGCGAGCGCGTCCTCATGGTCCGGATCGAGAACGAGGGCTTCCTCGAAGCTGCGTCGGGCCCACGCGTAGTCCTCGCGGGCGTGGTGGGCGTAGCCAACCCCTATATGGAGCTCCACAGAGTTCGGATATAGACCGAGTCCTTCTCTGAGTACGTCAAGAGCTTCGTCATACTGTCCTTCATTGTACAGTTGATGCGCTCTCTCGTCGTACTCTTCAGAACTCAAAAAAGGTGTTGGCATGACTACGCACCCTCCGAGGAGTCGAGTATAAGTCTATTGTACTCTTTAGACACTGCATTGTTCAAGGTAGTAACATCCGGACCGAACGGCTCAGGTGACCACCGCGATTTTTTCCGAGAAGCGCTGCCAGCCGCCGCTTTCGAGAGCATTGTCAATCTCCGAAACGGCTTCCTCCAGCTCGTCCTCCCTGGTGAAGAAGTGGGGGGC
>JBGQIT010000067.1:0-10061 GCA_041498575.1 Gemmatimonadaceae bacterium | reverse complement strand
TCGGGCTCGTCGGATTGATCTATCACCGCGCTTTCATTGCCGGGCGACTTGTCATCGCCGTCATCGCAGTCTATGCCTGACGACATTGACAGCAGGTGTTCGAGGGTGATTCTTCGTTTCCGCGGGTCGATCGTATCCGGAAATCTTCCGCCGTTCATGATCGCGTAGACCGGTGATGCCAGTGTGACACCACGCCTCGCGTGAATCGCGGCGCCGGCGAGCGTCGACGTAATACTCTTTGCGGCGGATCGCGTGTCGTGCGCGTGACCGCGGTCCTCTCCGTGAAAATATTCTTCCAGTACCAGCTTCCCGTGCCTGGCGATCAGCACGGCATGAAGCTGCTGCGACTTCAACGAGTCCATCGGCAGATTGACCATGGCTCGCATGAAGTTGGTGATCGTGTCCTCTGAAAGACCCGCTCCTGCCAGAGTGCCAGTTTCCCAGCCATCGCCAGTTTGCGGCGGCGGGCTGTAGGTATAAGAGCCGCTTGGTCTGCCCCTGGGATAGAAATCGGAGTAATCGCGGTCGCTAGCTTTTCTGAAATCGAATGTGCCGCCGCGTCCGGGAAGGAACAGCGAAAACCCGTCCTCGTTGAGCACGCCGGAGCCGAGCGCGCGTTCGGGCCCGTTGCCGTTCCACTTGCCCACGATTCGAACTTCGTTGCCCGCGGTCTCGATGCGGTCGACACGAAGCTGCCTGCCGAGGTTGCGTTCCGGATTCCGTAGGAATGCGCCGAACGTTCCGTCCGGCCGCTTCCTGATCAACAGGTACATCGTCATCGTATCATCGAGGGGAACGACATTCCCGGTCCAGCGGCCCGATCCGTCGCGTTTGAGGGTGATCGGCGACGCGTATTCGCTTCCACTCGAGACTATTGCGGGTTGAATCCAATGTCCCGATATCGTCGAGCGATCCTTTGACAGATAGGCGATCAAGGCGCCTCCACGATTGGGCAGCTCGAGCGACACGGTGTCACCACTCACTCGCACCGGCGCTTGCACTCCCGCTACATCAGCGCGCCACCCGTCGGCGGCCCGCGTAATCATGAGCTGACCACGGACGTCCGGACCGAATCGTCGCTTCGCTTCCCACAGCCCTTCGGTGACGGCGGGTTTGGAGTCTTGCGCGCGCGTGCTCGGCGGGTGAACTGTCGAGGCAAGGAGAACGAGAGCGGTCAGTCGCAGTCTGAAGGTCATTGCAAGGCCTTAGTGGGTGCCAGAGTCTTTGACACGGCAACACACTGCTTAGTTGAGGTAGCAAAAAGCCCCGCCATTTTCGGGCGGGGCTTTTTGTTTTCAGGCGAGCTCGCAGCCATAAACTGGCACGCTGACAGCCCCCGGCAGGTAGTCTTCTTTGCTTTCTTCCTTTTAATACCTGTAGTGCTCTGATTTGTAGGGCCCTTCGGTCGGAACTCCGAGATAGTCTGCCTGGTCCTTCGACAGCTTCGTGAGCTTCACGCCAAGCTTGTCGAGATGGAGCCGCGCGACCTTCTCGTCGAGCTTCTTCGGCAGCGTGTAGACCTTGCACTCGTAAGCGTCGCAGTTCGTATGCAGCTCGATCTGCGCCATCACCTGGTTGGTGAAGCTCGCCGACATTACGAAGCTCGGGTGACCCGTCGCGCAGCCAAGGTTCAGCAACCGGCCCTCGGCAAGGATCATCACGCTGTGGCCGTCGGGGAACACGTACTCATCGTACTGCGGCTTGATCTGCACGCGCTTGATGCCCTTGGTCTTCTTGAGGCCGGCCATGTCGATCTCGTTGTCGAAATGTCCGATGTTGCCCACGATCGCCTTGTCCTTCATCTGCGCCATATGCTCGGCGCTGATGATGTTCATATTGCCGGTCGCCGTGACGAAAATGTCAGCGGTCTTCACGACATCCTCGAGTGTCGTCACCTGGTAGCCTTCCATCGCCGCCTGCAACGCGCAGATCGGATCGATCTCGGTGATCACTACGCGCGCGCCCTGGCCTTTGAGCGCCTGCGCGCAGCCCTTGCCGACGTCACCGTAGCCGCAGATAACCGCGACCTTGCCGGCCAGCATCACATCGGACGCGCGCAGAATTCCGTCCGTGAGCGAGTGACGGCAGCCATATAAGTTGTCGAACTTTGACTTCGTCACCGAATCGTTGACGTTGATTGCGGGGAAGAGCAGGGTTCCCGCTTCCATCATCTGATAGAGCCGGTGCACACCCGTCGTCGTCTCCTCGGACACCCCGCGCAGGTCCTTCGACATGCGTGTCCAGCGCTGTGGGTCCTTCTTGAACTCACGCTTCAATAGACCGAGGATGACACCGTACTCCTCGGGATCCTTGCTGGGATCGAACTCGGGAACGCGGCCCGCCTTCTCGAACTCCGCGCCCTTGTGAACGAGGAGCGTAGCGTCGCCGCCGTCATCCAGCAGCAGGTTGGGACCCGAGCCATCTGGCCAGACGAGCGCCTGGTCGGTGCACCACCAATACTCCTCGAGCGTCTCGCCCTTCCAGGCGAACACCGGAACGCCCTGCGGATCGCTGACCGTGCCGGTCTTGCCCACGACCACCGCTGCGGCGGCGTGATCCTGCGTCGAGAAAATGTTGCACGATACCCAACGCACGTCGGCGCCGAGCTGTGTCAGCGTTTCGATGAGAACGGCCGTCTGCACCGTCATGTGCAGTGAGCCCATGATCTTGGCGCCCGCCAGCGGCTGCTTCGCCTTGTACTCCGCGCGCAGCGACATCAGGCCGGGCATCTCGTGTTCGGCCAGGCGAATCTCGTTGCGTCCGTATTCGGCCAGCTCGAGATCCTTGACCTTGTATGGCTCCCGTCCTGCTTCGACTGCCGTCGCGAATGCGTTCATCGGTTCTGTGATCGTGCCCACTGTGCGCTCCATTGGAATTCGGCGTTTGTACGTGATTACGCGGTTTTCATGAGCGGAACCGCATCCGCTTTCTTGCGCGAGCTCTTTGCTGCGACCGCGCTCCGTTTGCCGGAGGCGGCGAAAAGCATCGGACCTTTGGCGTCGGGATCAGCCGGGAGTCCGTTGTAGCGGAAGCCTTCCAATCCTGCTGCTTGCATCCAGCCTCCGAGCGTGGCGGCGTCGAATCCCTGCCAGAGGTGTCCCATGGTTTGCCGCAGGTCCTGCCGGTCGTGCGGCATCATGTCGAGCACGAGCAGACGGCCACCCGGCTTGAGCACTCGAACGGCCTCCGAGATCACCCGGGCGGGATCGGTAACGTAGTGGAGCACTAGAAAAAGAAGTGCGACATCGACCTCGCCGTCCGAGAGGGGCAGCGCCTCCAGACGTCCGTTTCGGATATCGACGTTCTCGACTCCATGGAGCCGTTTTCTCGCCGCGGACAGCATCGCGCCCGACTCGTCCACCGCTATCACGCGCTCGACGAAAGGCGCGAGAGACTGGGTGATTGCCCCGGTACCACAGCCTAGGTCCGCGACCGTCCACGATTCATCGAGAAGGCCGAGAAGCGCGACGTCAGCGCGGCGCCCGAAGAGTTCGAGACGCATTCTGTCCCACTGCCCAGCGGAAGTCGAGAAGAATTGCTGCGACCGCGTGCTCCGCTCAGCTAGCACGGCTTGCGTACGTCGCGCATCATGTTCGGCCGCGCTCGTATGCATGATCTCGTCACGCACGATGTGCCAGAGCCGCCGGCTGGCGGGATCGAGAGTGTCCGAAGCAAGGCGATAGTGGCGGCTCGTTCCCTCCGCGCGGGCTTCAACCCAGCCTTCGGCGCTCAGCATTTTGAGGTGCCGGCTGATGGTCGACTGGGGAAGCTGCAGGACCGACCGGAGCTCGTTCACACTCAGCTCATTCCGCTCGAGGGCGAGCAGAAGCCTGCTCCTCGTCGGGTCGGCGAGGGCCGTCATCTGGCCAAAAAGGGCCGAGGCGGTCAAAGGCTTAATCCGTTCATCCGGATTAAAGGTTATAGCAAACGGGCCTGTAAGTCAAGCGCCCTGTTGGCCCTCCTGGCGAGCCTTATCTTCCCCGCATGATTTCGAGGCAATTTCGGCTCGGCTTGGTCCTTTTGGGCACCGCGTGCGCGAGGCACCCCGGAACAACCCTGATTTCTCTGGGCTGCAACCAGGTCGGCCATTGCACGGATCAGTTCGGGTATGTCTATACGCCGACTGCTGCTTCGGAGTCGGACTGGCCCACTTACGGCCGCACTCCCTACGGGGACCGGCACTCGCCACTCGGCCAGATCGACACGGGTAACGTCTCCGGGCTCGAGGTCGCGTGGCGCTTCCATACGGGCGAAGGCGCACCCGAATTCAAGACGCGCTCGCCGACCGCACTCGAAGTAACACCGCTGGTGTTTCGCGGCACCATGTACCTGAGCACTCCGCTCGGCCGAGTCTTCGCGCTCGATCCGGTCACCGGAGCGCAGCGGTGGGTCTATGATCCGCAGATCGATCGCACGACGCAGTTCGGCGATTTCGCCAATCGCGGCGTAGCACTCTGGTTGGATGACGCCGCGCTCTCTGGCTCGCGCTGCTCGCTCCGGATCTTTGTCGCGACAATCGACACGCGGCTGATCGCGTTGGACGCGGCGAGCGGCTCGCCGTGCACGGATTTCGGAGCTGGAGGAACGGTGAGACTCCGCGACGGATTGCGAAATCAGCCGTCGTTCGCGTCGGAGTACGAGGAGACCTCTCCGCCTACCGTGGTTGATGGGGTCGTCGTCGTCGGCTCGGCCGTCGCCGACAACAACCGGATCGATGCCGCGAGCGGGGAAGTTCGCGGATACGATGCGCGAACGGGCGCTCTGCGCTGGACATTCGATCCCGTTCCACAGACCAGCGCGGATCCGGCGTCGGCGACATGGATCGGCCCCAACGCGCACCGCAGCGGTGCGGCCAATTCGTGGACGGTTTTCGCAGCGGATCCTGGTCGCAAAACAGTCTACATCGCGACGAGCTCGCCGAGCGTGGATTATTTCGGCGGTGAGCGGAAGGGGCGCAACGAATACGGGAATTCCGTCGTTGCAATTCAGGCCGGCACCGGAAAGGTGCTGTGGCACTTTCAGACGGTCCGACACGATCTTTGGGATTACGACAACGCATCTCCGCCCGCTCTTGTCACCGTAAACGTCGGCGGTCGGCCGGTCGACGCGGTTCTCCAGGGGACCAAGACCGGGCAGCTCTTTGTGCTCAATCGGGACACGGGCGCGTCGCTTTTCCCTGTGACCGAAGGTGCGGTTCCTTCGAGCGACGTCCCCGGAGAAGAGGCGTGGCCTACCCAGATCCTCAGCTCCGGGCTTCCACCGCTCAGTCCCCAGACTCTTACTCGCGATCAGGTATGGGGACCGACAGCGGCAGATCGCGACGTGTGTCTAAAGCGGTTCGATGAGCTCCGCCACGACGGTACCTTCACGCCGCCGAGCACGCGGGGCTCGCTCATTATTCCCTCGAATGTGGGCGGAGCGCACTGGGGTGGCGTTGCCTTCGATCCAGCCAACGAAGTCGTAGTCCTCCCGACTAACCGAATTGCCGCAGTCATCACCCTAATTCCGCGCGCCGAGTTCGAGGCAACGCGCGGGCACGAGACGGTGGGCGAGCGGATCGGGACGGAATACGCGATGATGCACGGCACTCCCTTCGTGCTCAAGCGAGAGCTGTACCTTGGACCATCGAACGCGCCGTGCACACCGCCTCCGTTCGGAGCACTCGTGGCCGTGAGCCTTCGCACGCGACAGATAGTGTGGAGCGTCCCGCTCGGAACGTCGGAAGGCCTCGCAAACATCGGCATTCGCATGCCGCCGGACGTACCGGGGGCGATCAATCTCGGTGGCCCGATCACTACCGCCGGCGGATTGGTATTCATCGGCGCGGCACTCGATCGCTACTTCCGCGCCTACGATCTGAAAACCGGCCGGGAGCTCTGGAAGGCGGCGCTGCCGGCAGGCGGCAAGGCTACTCCAATGACGTACCTTGGATCGGATGGCCGGCAGTACGTCGTCATCGCGGCTGGTGGTGACGGTAAGGCCTGGGGATGGAGCGATCAGGTAATTGCGTTTGCACTCCCGCGTGCCGCGCGCTGATATTTCTTCGATGACACACAACGACGCAAACCGGCAGCCCGTCCCATCGTGACGTTCGAGAAAAGTCTTCGGCGCCTCGATGAAATCATGGCCGCTCTGGAAGGAGAGCAGGTCGGCCTCGACGCGTCACTCAAGCTGTTCGAAGAAGGCATTGAGCTGCTGCGCGCCGCCTCGGCCGAGCTCGACAAGGCGGAGACGAAGGTGCAGATGCTCCTCGAGAAGTCCGACGGGGGCTTCGAGTTAAGGGAGATGGATCTCTAGGGAAGTGACCCCTCGCTTTGATACGGATCGGCAGAAAATCGAGCGGCGGCTCGACGAGATCTGTGCGGGCTACCTCTCCGATCTGCCACCTGGAATCGCAGACTCCGTCCGGTATGGACTAAAGAGTCCGGGCAAGAGGCTGCGTCCACTCCTTCTCCTGTTTGCCTATCGTGCTGCCGGGGGGGAGGAAGACGCGACGCTGCTCGCGTGCGCGCCCGAAGTGATTCACGCCTACTCGCTGATGCACGACGACCTGCCGTGCATGGACGACGACGACATGCGTCGCGGCCGGCCGACTGTGCACAGAGTCTACGGCTCGAAGACCGCGATATTGGGCGGAGTCGCCATGATTCCACTCGCGGCGAGGGTGGTGCGGAACTCGGCGCAGTCGATGGGTCTGTCTCAGCAGACAGGGGCGAAGCTTCTCGAAACGTTGCTCGAGGCCTCCGGTTCGCGCGGTATGATCGGAGGACAGCTTCGCGATCTGGCCGGAGAACGATTGTCACTATCGCTGGAAGAGCGCGAGGGAATCCACTCCGCCAAGACCGGAGCGCTGATCGTAGCTTCCATAATGATGGGCGGCCTCGCGGCGGAAGCCGGCGAAGCGCAGATTGCCGCACTCCAGCGCTATGGCGGCGCCGTCGGACTCGCCTTCCAGATCATGGATGATGTCCTCGATGTGACGTCGACTACGGGCGCCCTTGGCAAAGCCACCGGCAGGGATGCTGCCCTTGGAAAAAGCACGTATCCCGCGCTGCTCGGCGTAGAAGGCGCCCGCCAGAGAGCGCACGCCCTCATTGCCGACGGTCTGGGCAGTCTCGCGGAGCAGAAACTGCTAACGCAGGAGCTTTCACAAGTTGCTAATTTCATGGTAACCCGTACGTCCTGACGACCACGTCCGAAATGTCCATCCTCGACCGAATTCACTCCCCCGCGGATCTCAAGCCGATGACGCGCGACGAGCTGCGCACCGTCTCCGACGAGCTGCGCGTTCGTCTCATCGAGACCTGCTCTCGAACCGGTGGACACATCGGCGCTGGCCTCGGAGTGGTCGAGCTGACTGTGGCATTGCATGCCGTGTTCGATACGCCGAGGGACCGGATCGTCTGGGATGTCGGACACCAGGGCTACCCGCACAAATTCCTCACTGGACGCGGGGACAGATTCGAGACCCTCCGCCAGGAGAACGGTCTGTCCGGATTCCTGAAGCGGACCGAGAGCGAGTACGACACTTTCGGCGCGGGGCACGCGGGGACTGCGATTTCCGCGGGTTACGGAATGGCTGTTGCTCGCGATCTGAATGGTGAGGACTTCAAGGTCGTCTCGATTCTTGGCGATGGAGCACTGACCTGCGGCCTGGCGTATGAAGGTCTCAACAACGCGGGTGCATCGGAGCGCGACTTCATCGTCATCCTCAACGACAACGAGATGTCAATCGCGCCAAACGTGGGGGCGATGTCGAAATACCTGACATCGATTCAGCGGAATCCGCTCTACAACCGCGTCCGCTCGGCGATCGGAGCCGTGATCGATGCCGCGCCGGGTCCGCTTTCAGGAGTTGGCACGCTGGTCAGAAAATGGGAGGAGAGCGTGAAGACGTTCTTCACGCCGGGGGTTCTCTTCGAGGAGCTCGGGTTCCGATACTTCGGGCCGATCGACGGTCACGACATCGACGCGCTGATGGATACTTTCGCGGCGGTGAGGGATATGAATGGACCCCGTCTCATTCACTGCATCACGCAGAAAGGGAAAGGGTTCCCGGCGGGCGAGCACATCGAGAAGTGGCATGCGCTTCCGCCGGGACACGATCCGGCAACCGGAAAGCAGCGCAAGGTTTCCTCCGCGAATTCGGCTTACACCGCGGCGTTCGGACAGGGCCTGGTCGAGCTTGCGAATGAGAATCCGCGCGTGGTCGCCATCACCGGCGCGATGCCGAGTGGAACGGGAACCGGTGCGTTCGCGAAGGCGTATCCGGAGCGGTTCTTCGATGTGGGAATTGCGGAGGGGCACGCGGTAACTTTCGCCGCCGGACTCGCCACCGGGGGAATTCGACCGGTGTGCGCCATTTACTCGACGTTTCTCCAGCGCGCCTACGACAACGTCATTCACGATGTCGCCATTCAGCACCTGCCCGTCGTGTTCGCGATGGATCGTGCCGGCGTCGTGGGCGAAGATGGCCCCACGCACATGGGGCTGTACGATATCGCGTACATGCTTGCTGTTCCCGGAATGGTCGTCACCGCGCCCAAAAACGGCAGGGAGATGATCGCGCTGCTGCGGAGTGGACTCGCGTACGACAAGGGACCCTTCTGTCTCAGGTATCCGCGCGATGCCACGCCCGACACCGTTCCGCCGGCCTCCGAAATCGAGGCGATCCCGCACGCCACGTGGGAAATCGTTCGCCGCGGCACCATCGCCGGACGCGACGCTGACAAGGCCGTGGCGATACTCGCGGTTGGTACAATGGTTCTGCCGTCGCTCGCCGCGGCGGACATTCTCAACGAGAGCGGAGTGAGCGCGACGGTGGTGAACTGCCGGTACCTCAAGCCACACGATGCGCGCTCGCTGGCCGAAATCGTCAGCGACCACCGCAACATTCTAGTGGTCGAAGAAGGGACCGTCGTCAACGGCTTTGGCTCGCGCATGGCCGCTGTGATCGGAGAGATGGATTCGTCGGTGAGAGTGGTTGCGCATGGAGTCACGGACGACTTCGTGGATCAGGCGCCGCGCGCGAAGCAGCTCGCGCGTCTCGGACTCGACGCGCGCGGAATCGCGCAGCGCGCGAGCGATGCGTTCGGATTGGAGAGCTCGCGGGGCACCCACCTTCGTGCCGTCTGATGCGGCTTGGCGTCATCGGGCATCAGGGATACGATGAGCTGCCTGAAATTCTGCGCACTCTTTTTCGCGTCGCGCCTGCACTCGGTATCGAGCCTCTGCTCGAGCAGGGACTCCACGAGGTAGCGGGAAAGGGCGCGCGCCTCGAGGACTCGCAACAGCTCGACGCGCTGGTGACCTTGGGTGGCGACGGAACTCTGCTTCGCGGCGCGCGATTTCTCGACGGGCGGGACATTCCGATACTGGGCGTCAACCTCGGACGTCTCGGGTTTCTCACCAGCTGCCAGAGCAGCGAGTTCGAGCCCGCGCTCAAGAATCTTGCGAGCGGTGATTACGTAGCCCAGCCGCGCATGGCTCTCACGGCCCGAGCGATCGGCTCCGATGGCGAGGTGCGCAAGCAGTGGCGGGCGCTCAACGATTTCGTTCTCCACAAGGGCGGATTTGCCCGCGTCGTGCGGCTGAACATCTTCATCGACGATGAAAGCATTGGCACCTACGCGGCCGATGGCGTCGTGATCTCTACTCCCACAGGGTCGACAGCCTACAGTCTCTCGGCTGGGGGACCGGTGGTTGTGCCGACCGTGGAGTCCATCATCATCACACCCATCTCCCCGCACACGCTCGCGGTGCGGTCACTGGTAATCCCCGCTGACGCTGAAGTGACGGTGGAAGCAAACGAGACTCCGACGGAGCTTCTGGTTACGGTGGACGGACAGGTGGGGACAAGCTTCGTCAAAGGCGAGAAGCTCAAGGTGCGAAGGGCCGACAATCCCGTTCGGATCGTTCGCTTTCCCGGTGCGACGTTCTTCGAGCGAATGCGAGTCAAACTCGGTTGGGGAGGATTGCCCGACCGCGACCAGCCGTACTGATGCTGACAGAGCTGCGCATCCGGAACTTCGCGATCATCGAACAGGTGACGCTCCCCCTCG
>JBGQIT010000066.1:0-10080 GCA_041498575.1 Gemmatimonadaceae bacterium | reverse complement strand
CGAGAGGAAGCTGTACGACAGGAGCTGCGCGCCGTGCTGGCGCGCGGAGTTCCCGCGCGCGAAGTCATCTCGCTCGAGCCGCTGCTCCGGGAATTCGACGGGACTGAGCTCGCCGCCGCCGCTCTTCATGTATTGGAGCGCGAGAGGGCTCAACGACGACTGGCCGAGACGAATCAAGCGCCGGCCGCTCGGCCGAAGCCTGCTGATGGTGCGCGCCCGCGAGGTGGAGCCGCGGGGATGACGCGTCTCTTCATGACGATTGGCACGCGCGACGGCGTCAAGGTCGGAGATCTCATGGGCATCATCGCCGGAGAGGGCGGAATTGCCGGAGATCGCGTCGGAAAGATCGATTTGCAGGAGAGTCACGCGCTCGTCGAAGTGGCCGAGGCCGACGCGGCCGGAGTGATCACGCGTGTGAATGGCTCCATGATCAAGGGACGGCGCGTAGTCGTGCGGGGCGAGCGCGATCGAGAGGATCGGGAGCGGGCCGCGGGGCCCAGGGATCGATCCGACCGCGGAGCGCGGAGCGAGCGGCCGGACCGAGGCGATCGGCCAGACCGTGGTGCGCGAAGCGAGCGGCCGCGTGCTCCTCGTCGTCCGGGAGCATCCGATAGACCAACCCGCGGGAGTCCACCGCGTAGAGATCGCGATCGCTCGTGAGTGGGCCAAGCGGACCATTCCACCAGAGCGGTGGATGGATCGAAGTGATTGCCGGCGTGATGTTCAGCGGTAAGAGCGAGGAGCTCATCCGCCGCGTCCGGCGCTCCATCATCGCGCGAAAGCGGGTGCAGGTGTTCAAGTCGCACCTCGACGCGAGATATGCGGGTATCTACTCAATCTCGAGCCACGACGGCCGCACGGTCGAGGCAATCCCAGCCGATTCAGCGGCGCAGATCAGCCTCCAGATCGACCCAATGGCGCAGGTTGTTGCGATCGACGAAGCACAGTTTCTCGATAAGGGGATAGTGCCTCTCGTCACGTCGCTGGCGAGCAGAGGGCGCCGCGTAATCGTGGCGGGAACGGATACCGACTTCCGTGGAGAGCCCTTTGGGGCGATGCCGGATCTAATGGCTATTGCCGAGGTCGTGGACAAGCTGCACGCGATTTGCGTACTCTGCGGAGGCCCCGCTAGCCGCAATCAACGGCTGATTGGGGGCCGGCCCGCACCGTATAACTCGCCGCAGATCATGGTCGGCGGAACTGAGTCGTACGAGGCGCGGTGCAGGATGTGTCACACCGTTCCGGCTGGCGATGCGGCGCAGGTCCCGCTTCTCTAGCAGCTCATCTAGCCGCCGAGATTTCAACAAAAGCAGTTGTTTATGCGTGACATGGGTAGGAAAACTTCCTATCTTGGCCACGCGCGACGGCCGAATTCCACCTCAATCCAATGAAAGATGATCCGCATCGGACTGACAGGAAATATCGCCAGCGGAAAATCGGAAGTCGCCAGAATGCTGGCCGATCGTGGCGCTACCATCATCGACGCCGACGAGCTCGCCCGTGAGGCCGTTGAGCCGGAGACGCAGGCGCTCAAGGATATCATCAAGCGCTGGGGCAAGGATGTCCTCAACCAGGACGGCGGTCTCGACCGCGCGGCGCTCCGCCAGATCGTGTTCGCCGATCAGAACGAGCTCGACGCCCTCAACAGGATCGTGCACCCCGGCGTGACCAGGCTTCGCGACCGCGAGATCGCCAGAGCCAGAGAACGAGGAGATCCGATCGTCGTCTGCGTAATTCCTCTCCTGTTCGAAAGAAATATTGTCGAGGAGTTCGACGCGATCATTCTGGTGGATGCGCCGCGGCCGCTCCGGCTCGAGCGCCTCGTGACGACTCGAGGTCTGGAAGAGACTGAGGCCATGAACATGATCGCTGCGCAGATGCCCGCCGAGCTCAAGCGCGCGCGGGCGGATTACTGTATCGATAACACGGGTTCTCTTGCCGAACTCGAGCGCGATGTCGATGCGCTGTGGAGCTCCCTTCAGCGCAATGCGGTCGACAAAGTGAGCGATGTCCGCTCCATAGCGAGCGATCTCCGCAATTTGCATCGCGATGTCCGCGGCATGGAGAGCCAAGTCAGCTTTTCTTGACTCTCTTTTGGGGCGCGGATAGACTTCGCGCGCGGCGATCTTCGCACGCATCACCATAGCGGAGCACAAGTGGCGAACATCCCGAACGATCTCCAGTACACCGAAGAACACGAGTACGTCCGCAAGGGCAAGGACGGCACCGCGGAGATCGGAATCACCGACTACGCACAGGGAGAGCTCGGCGACGTTGTCTACATCGAGCTGCCGAGAATCGGAACGAAACTCGGCAAACACGATGTGTTCGGTACGATCGAAGCGGTGAAAGCGGTGTCGGAGTTGTTCGCGCCGATCGCGGGCGAAGTCGTGGCGATCAATGAACGGCTCGATAAGGAGCCCGCATTGGTGAATACCGAGCCCTACGGCGCAGGGTGGATGATCAGGATCAAGCCGAGCAATGCGGCGGAGATCGATGCCCTGATGAAGTCAGACGCCTACAAAAAGCACATCGGGCAGTAGCGTCCAATCCGGAGCTGCAATCGAGCGGTGGTTGGCGGCTAGCAGACATTGACCCCTCCCTAAACAGAATGTGATCCGAGATGTCAGAGGCATAGATCTCAGGCTTCGGTAAGGGCGCTGCGACGTACCTGGGTGGCGTTATGGCGAAGGTGGTCGGTTGCACTCGGGCGTGCACGCGATAGGGTCAGAGTGCCGTGACTACCTACTGTGTACTATGCCTCTGAGATCTCGGATCCCGTTCAGTTCAGTTGTCATTGCCCGAATGCCCGCTTGCGGGCAGGAGTGCTCGCGAAAATAGAGCCGCTGGAACGCCGATCAGGAAGGCGTGAACCAGCACGCTGGACACGACCCAGGATAACAGAAAGGCGGGACGCTTCGTCGCGGACAGCGGGATCACGACGTAGTTCATGACCACGTAGACGAGAACTCCGTACACGGATCCCCACACGATCGGACGGCGGACCAGTACTTCGAAACGCCGGCTGGCGACCCAATAGACGAGTACGATGCAGAGCGCGATGAAGTAGTGAAGCGCGGCACCGATCGCCACGCTATGCGTACCAAGGCTAAACGAGGCGGGCCCATAGATCCCCGCTGCGATGCTCTGAAAGATTCTCGCCGGCGCTACGCCTCTTGGATACCAGAATGCGATCGCGTACACGATATCCAGGGTGCCAATGACGAACGCGCCAAGCACGATCGTCGCACTCGCGTAACCTCGCTTATTGCTTGGCATTCACCAGAGCCGCCAGCACTTGGTCCTGTTTTGCGTCGAGGCTAAGGGCGACAGCCACTTTCAGTTCGTCCCGACTTCCGCCTCAACGTACGAATCAGTTGGAGGGCACGAGCAAATGAGGTTCCTGTCGCCATATGCGCTCTCCACGCGCGCGACGGCGGGCCAGAACTTGAAGTCCCGGCTCCAGGGCGCCGGAAACGCGGCGCGCTCCCTCGTATATGGATGTGTCCAGGTCGTTGCCGTCACGCGACCAACCGTATGCGGCGAGTTCTTGAGGACGTTGTCCTGCTTGTCCGCTTCGCCGGTCTCGATCTCTCTGATCTCGTCGCGAATCGAGATCATCGCGTCGCAGAATCTGTCGAGCTCCTCCTTCGTCTCGCTCTCCGTCGGCTCGATCATCAGCGTTCCGGGCACCGGGAACGAGACCGTCGGTGCGTGGAATCCGTAGTCCATCAGCCGCTTCGCAATGTCCTCGACGTCGATGCCGCTCGTCGCCTTCACCACCCGCGTGTCGACAATGCACTCGTGCGCGACGGTTCCGTGCGCACCCTTGTACAACACCGGAAAGTGCGGCTCGAGACGCTTTGCGATGTAGTTCGCGTTGAGGATCGCGATCTTCGTCGCGTACTCCAGTCCGTCTCCGCCCATCAGTTTGATGTACGCGTGCGAAATCGGCAGAATGCTCGCACTTCCCCACGGCGCCGCCGATACCGCTCCCACTTCGTGCCTTCCGTCCAGTCTGACCACCGGGTGGCCCGGCAAAAACGGAACGAGGTGCTTCGCCACGCCGATGGGGCCCATTCCCGGACCGCCGCCGCCATGCGGAATGCAGAACGTCTTGTGGAGGTTCAGGTGGCAGACGTCGGCGCCGATTTCCGCGGGCCGGCACAACCCGACCATGGCATTCATGTTCGCGCCATCCATGTACACCTGCCCGCCGTACTTGCGGACGATGTCGCAGATCTCCACGATCGATTCCTCGAACACGCCGTGAGTCGAGGGATAAGTGACCATCAGCGCGGCGAGGTGCAGCCCGTGCTCCTCCGCCTTCGATTTCAGGTCGGCGACGTCGATATTCCCACGCTCGTCGGTCTTCACGACCACTACTTGCATGCCGGCCATCACTGCGCTTGCCGGGTTCGTTCCGTGCGCCGATTGCGGAATGAGGCACACGTTGCGGTGCGCCTCGTTGCGCGACGAGTGATACGCGTGGATCACCAGCAGTCCGGCGAACTCTCCCTGCGAGCCGGCGTTCGGCTGGAGTGAGACCGCCGCGAAGCCGGTGATTTCCGCGAGCGCGCTCTCCAGCTCGTCGAACAGCTGGCGGTATCCGTCAGCCTGGTCGAGCGGCGCAAAAGGGTGGATTTTCGCGAATCCCGGCCAGGTGATCGGCATCATCTCGGCCGTCGCATTCAGCTTCATCGTGCAGGAGCCGAGCGGAATCATGGAGTGAACGAGCGAGAGATCGCGCGACTGGAGCCTGTTCATGTAGCGGAGCATTTCCGTCTCCGCATGGTGCTTGTTGAACACCGGATGCGTGAGAAACGGAGTCGTGCGGCTGAAGCGCTCGTCGTAGCGCGGGTCGGCTCCCAACACGAGGTCATCGATGCCGAAATCGGGATCCTTGCCGCCGTTGAATGCCGCCAGAAGGTTGGTGATGTCGTCGCTGCCGACGGTCTCGTCGAGAGCGACGACGATGCTTCTGTCTTCCATGAAGCGCAGGTTGATGCGGCGGGAGCGTGCTTCATCCAGAATCGCCTGGCCATTTCGCTTCCCGAGCGCGACCCGGATCGTATCGAAGTAGTCGTCGTGCACGATCGTGTAGCCGAGCTTCCGCAGTCCTTCCGTGAGCGTCGCCGCAAATCCATGCACCCGCCTCGCAATGCGGGTGAGACCCTGCGGCCCGTGATAGACCGCATACATGCTCGCGACAACCGCCAGCAGCACCTGGGCAGTGCAGACATTGCTCGTTGCTTTCTCGCGGCGGATGTGCTGCTCTCTCGTCTGGAGCGCCATGCGCAGCGCCGGCTTCCCGTCCGCATCGCGCGAGACGCCGATGATGCGTCCCGGAATGTGCCGCTTGAACTCGTCCCTGGTGGCAAAAAACGCCGCGTGCGGACCGCCGTACCCGAGCGGGACTCCGAAGCGCTGGGAGTTGCCGACGACGATGTCGGCCCCCCACTCCCCGGGTGGCGTGAGCAGCACGAGGCTCAGGAGATCGGCCGCCACAGTCAGCAGCGCGTCGCCCTTGTGCACCTGGTCGACTGTCTTCGTGTAATCGATGACCGCGCCGTCGGTCGCCGGATACTGCACGAGAGCGCCAAACACATCAGGGCCGATCTTGAAATCGGCATAACTCGCGACGCGCACCTCTATCCCGCGCACGCTGGCGCGAGTCTTCACGACGTCGATCGTCTGCGGGTGGCACTCGGATGCAACGAGGAAAACTTCCTTGCCCGGCTTGCCCTTGAGCGCATAGCTCATGGTCATCGCCTCCGCTGCGGCCGTCGCTTCATCCAGCAGCGAGGCATTCGCGATCTCCAGCCCCGTCAGGTCGATTACCATGGTCTGGAAGTTGAGCAACGCCTCGAGCCGTCCCTGTGCGATCTCTGCCTGGTACGGCGTATAGGCCGTGTACCAACCGGGATTCTCGAGGATGTTTCGCTGAATTACGGGTGGGGTGACGCAGTCCGAGTATCCCATCCCGATGAACGAGCGGAAGACCTGATTCCTCGCGGCGAGGGCGCGGAAATACGTCAGGACTTCGAGCTCCGTCAATCCTTTCGGCAGACTCAGGCCCTGCCGGAGTCGGATCTTTCGGGGAACGGTCGCGTCTATCAGCGCATCGAGCGATGCAAATCCGAGTATCTTGAGCATCTTGGCCACATCTCGCTCGTCTGGTCCTACATGTCGGGGTACGAAGGATTCAGCGGCAGGAATCGCGGCTTCAACGTGCTTGATTGTGGTGCTCATAGGAGTGACAATTTAACACCCTATGCACCCCCGGCGAAGTTACAGCCACTGGCGTCTTCTCATCGCGGCGCCTCGCTCGGGCGCCGAGAACATGGCGCGGGACACCGCGTTGCAGGCGCGCGCGGCTCGCACGGGCGAAACGGTGTTCAGCATCTATTCCTGGAGCCGGCCGACGCTCTCGTTCGGGCGCAATCAGCCCGCATCGGGTCTTTACGACGTCGGGAAGATTCGCGCTGCCGATGTCGACGTCGTGCGAAGGCCTACCGGCGGCCGCGCGATTCTGCATCACCGCGAGGTCACTTACAGCGTCACCGCGCCCGCGAAAGACGCCCCGCCGCTGCGCGAAACTTACTTCCGCATCAACCGCATTCTTCAAACAGGCTTGAGCCAGCTGGGCGTTTCGGTCGAGTCGGCTTCGCCATCCCGGCGAGCGGGCGCCCCGAGCGCCCGACCTTGCTTCGAGACGCCGGCCGAAGGAGAGCTGGTGGCGCATGGAAGCAAGCTCGTCGGCAGCGCCCAATGGCGGGATGATTGTGCGTTGTTGCAGCACGGCTCGATCCTCGTCGATGATGATCAGTCGACGCTTCCGGCTTTTGCCGCCGGGGTGCGGGAAGCGAGTGAATCGATTCCGGCACCGGCCACGCTTCACGCATTGCTCGGTCGCTCTCCCGACGCCGCGGAGGTCGCAAGCGCGATGTTCGACGCGGTGCGGCTGCTCGAGGATGCGGACGCGAGCGAGCTGGCCGAGGGTGATGTCCGCGACGAAGCACTGATGCACGTTCCGCACTTTCTCGATGAGGATTGGACATGGCGGCGATGAGATACGCGGGGCTCCTTTGCGCGCTCGCGGTGTGCGGGTGCGTTGGAACCGAGTCGTCTTCCGCGAAGAACACCGGAGGAACACTGGCGATCTCGACCGGCGGCGATCCCGACGCTCTGATCCCATCGCTCGTTCAGAGCGTTCAGGGCGCACAGATCACCGACATGATTTACGACCGACTCGCGGACATCGGCGATTCCATCAACATCCTGAACGACAGGGGCTTCACGCCGCGGCTCGCCGATCACTGGACCTGGGGCGCCGATTCGCTCAGCATCGCGTTCCACATCAATCCGAAGGCGAAGTGGCACGACGGCATTTCGGTACGGTCGAGCGATGTGCGATTCACCGTCACTAGTGTGAAGGACTCTTCGCTCGGATCGCCGGTGACGCCACTCATAACGAACATCGATTCCGTCAGCACGTCCGATTCCCTGACCGCCGTCTACTGGTTCCACGCTCGCTCGCCGCAGCAGTTCTACGACGCGGTTTACCAGCTGTCGATCATGCCCGAGCACATCTGGAAAGGCATTCCGCCGGCCAGCTGGCGCGCCTCCGATGCCGCGAGAAATCCGGTCGGTTCGGGCCAGTATCGGTTCGTCCGGTGGATTCCGCGTGCCGCGGTCGAGCTCGCCGCGGACACGACAAACTATCGCGGCGCACCGAAACTGAGTCGGCTGATCTGGAGCATCGCGCCGGATTTCAATACCGCGCTCACGAGATTCCTCAGCGGCGAGACGGATTTCTTCGAGCAGCTGCGGCCCGAGAACCTGGCCGATGTGGCGAAGAATCCCGCGCTCCGCACCAAGCAGTTTCACTCACTTCAGTATCAATTCGCGCAATTCAACCTGCGCGATCCGGCGAATCACACTCGTCCGCATCCCATCTTCGGCAATCGCGAGCTTCGCCGTGCGCTGACGATGGCAACGGATCGCGCGACCATCGTGCGAAGCGTGTACGACTCTCTCGCGTTGCCGGCGCTGGGTCCGACGGTGCGCGCGTATCCGACCACGGACCCCAATCTTCCGCAGATTCCCTTCGATCTTCCCCGTGCGCGTCAGATCCTTGACTCGCTCGGGTGGCGCGTCACGAGCAGCGACAGCATTCGTTCGCGCAACGGGCGTCCGCTCCAGTTCACGCTCTCCGTTCCAAGCTCGAGCAAGGTGCGCGTGCGATCGGCGGTGCTCCTCCAGGAACAGCTCCGGCAAGCTGGCGTGAAGATGGATATCGAGCAGCTCGAGTTCCCGGTGCTCGTAGAGAAAGACAGAAAGCGCGCCTTCGACGCCACGATCGGACAATGGAGCACGCAGCCGAGTCCGGGCGCCGTTCGCGGATCGTGGGGGACAGGCGGATCACGCGCGGCTAGTGGCAACAACTACGGCTCTTACGAGAGTCCCGTATTCGATGCGTATGTCGATACCGCGCTCGCGTCGTTCGACCCGGTCAAACGCAAAGCGTACTTTACCAAGGCGTACGAGACGATCATCCAGGATGCGCCGGCGATATGGCTGGCTGAGCCGATTCAGACGGTCGGGTATCATTCGCGTCTGCAGCAGGCGACGCTGAGACCAGACGCGTGGTGGATTCACATCCCCGAGTGGTGGATTCCGTCGGACAAACGGATTCCACGCGACAACGCGCCTGCCTCGGCAACGCCTCCTCCCGCTCAACCGGCGGGTCAGAAAACCCCGTAGCGGGTGCTCCGCTACCTCGCGCAACGGCTGGCTCAAGCCGCGGTGATCGTCGCCATCGTCGCGGCAATCACTTTCGCGCTGATTCATCTCGCTCCGGGCGATCCGTTCAGCGCTGTGATGGACAACCCGAATGTCAGTGAGACGGTGCGGCAAACGCTGCGCGCGCAGTACGGCCTCGATCGTCCGCTGCCGGAGCAATTCGTCAGGTACATGAATTCCCTCGCACACGGTCAGCTGGGATGGTCCTTCTCGCACGAGCGCCCGGTACTGGAAGTCCTGGGTAGCGCGCTACCAAACACACTGCTTCTCATGGGCGTTGCGCTCGTCGGAAGCTTCACCCTTGGGATTCTGATCGCTCTCATCCAGGTTGCCCGCCGCGGTTCGATCGTCGATCACACACTCAGCGGGATCTCCCTCTTTTTCTTTTCGATGCCGGATTTCTGGCTGGCGATTCTCGCGCTGCTCACCTTTACCTATTGGCTGCCGGTCTTTCCCGTTGGTGGTGCAGTCGATCCGGTGATGCACGAGTACATGGGGTTCGGGGGGAGATTCATGGATCGCCTCTGGCATCTCGCGCTACCCGCGCTCACTCTCACGTTGCTCGCGTCAGCCGTGGTCGCGCGGTATCAACGCGCCGCTCTTCTCGACGTGCTTCCGGCCGACTACATCCGCACCGCGCGTCTCAAGGGACTCACTGAGCGCGAGATTCTGCGCCGCCACGCGCTCCGCAACGCGCTGCTTCCAATCATCAGCCTGGTTGGTCTCTCGTTCCCCGCTCTTCTCACCGGTGCCTTTTTCGTCGAAAAGATCTTCGCCTGGCCCGGAATGGGCTACGCGGTCATGAGCGCGATCGGCACGCGCGATTATCCACTCGTGGTGGGTGGCGTCATCATCGGCAGCATCATGGTCACGCTCGGGAGCCTTCTCTCCGACTTGCTCTATGCCTGGGCAGATCCAAGACTCCGCAGCCACTAGGGCCGCGCGGCCGCGCGAATCGCCGTTCGCGCTCGGCGTGCGCCGGATTCTGCGCCGGCCGTCCTCGCGCGTCGCCTTCTTTGTGCTGGGCGTCATCGTGTTGGTGGGACTGCTCGCGCCGCTCCTCGCTCCCTACAATCCCTCGGCACAACCGGACATTGTGGGGCTCAAGGGTCTTCCGCCATCCTTTGCGCATCCGTTCGGCACCGATCCTTACAGCCGGGATGTGCTGAGTCGCGTCATCTACGGCGCCAGGCTTTCACTCATGATCGGCGTCCTTGCAACGATCGTCAGTCTCACCGTCGGCGTCGCCTACGGCGCGATCTCGGGCTACGCGGG
>JBGQIT010000065.1:0-10118 GCA_041498575.1 Gemmatimonadaceae bacterium | reverse complement strand
CTAAACGGCTTCGAGCCAGAGTTCTCGCCCGCGGTCATGCGCGAGGTGAGGTCACTCGACGATCCCTCCAATGATCCCCTGCCCACGGGCTGTGGCGACTTGCGCGCGTTGCCGTGGTCCTCGGTCGACAACCGCGAGTCGCGCGATCTCGACCAGATCGAAGTAGCGGAGCGCCTCCCCGACGGTTCGATCCGAATCCGTATCGGCGTCGCTGACGTGGACACACTCGTCCGGCTCGGCTCCGCCGCAGATGCGCACGCCTCTACGAACACGACCTCCGTCTACACCGGCGTGGCAGTCTTTCCAATGCTGCCCGAACGGCTCTCAACCGATCTCACGTCGCTGAACGAGGGCGAGGACCGCCTCGCGGTCGTCATCGAATTCGACGTCGCCGCCGACGGAACGCTGACCAGCGCATCGGTATACCGCGCGCTGGTACACAACAGGGGCAAGCTCGTTTACGACGCCGTGGGCCTGTGGCTCGAAGGCAAAGGACCTGCACCACCAGCCATCGCCGCATCGCCCGCGCTGGGCGATCAGCTTCGCATTCAGGACGAAGCTGCACAGCGGCTGCGCCGAGCGAGGAGCGTGGCGGGCGCGCTCGATTTCGAGAGCGTCGAGGCCAGGCCGGTCGTCATCAACGGCAAGGTTGTGGACCTGGCTGTCGACCGTCGCAATCGCGCGCGCGACATGATCGAGGATTTCATGGTGGCGGCGAACAGATCTGTCGCCACGTATCTGCTGGAGCGAGGATCGCCGTCGCTGCGGCGAGTTGTGCGTGAGCCCAAACGATGGGATCGCATTGTCGCGCTGGCGGCAGAAGTGGGCGAAGTGCTTCCTGAAAAACCCGACAACGTCTCCCTGAGCGAGTTCCTCGCGCGCCGCCGCGCGGCCGATCCCGAGCACTTCGCCGATCTGTCCCTCTCCGTCGTCAAGCTCCTCGGTCCGGGCATCTACGTTCTCGAGCGTCGCCTCGGCGATCGCAGGGAAACGGGCCATTTCGGCCTCGCCGTCGCGGACTATGTGCACTCGACTGCACCCAATCGGCGGTTCGCGGATCTGGTAACGCAGCGGATGCTGCGTGCGGCCGGGTCAGGCGGTGCACCCCCCTACTCCCATAAAGAGCTCATCGAAATCGCGAGTCGCTGCACCGAGAGAGGAGAGGCAGCACGAAAGGTGGAGCGCACGATGCGCAAAGTGGCGGGAGCATCGATGCTGGCCGAGCGTGTGGGCGAGAGCTTCGCCGCGATCGTGACGGCGGCGTCTCCGAAGGGTATCTACGCGCGAGTGCTGAATCCTCCTGTGGAAGGCCGAATCGTGCGCGGGGGACGCGGGCTCGATGTGGGCGACACCGTGCGCCTCAAGCTGGTGACAGCCGATCCGGTGCGCGGACACATCGACTTCGCGCACGAAACAGGCGGGGCGTCACGGAAACTGGCGCGCAGCCGTCGCAAGAAAGCCGCAGCTGACCGGCTGCGCGCGCGTATCGGACAGACGTTCGACGCCGAGGTCACTGGCGTCTCCGAGAGTGGAACGTACGTCCGGCTACTCGACCGCTCGGCCGAGGGACGCGTCGTCCGAGGTTACAAGCCGCTCGCCGTCGGGATGAAAGTCCCCGTCAAACTGGTCAACACCGACAGTGTTCACGGCTTCATCGACTTCGAGTTCACGCGGGGCATCGAGCCCGTGAAGGAAGAGCGCTTGGCGCGCAAGCGCGCGGCCGCTCTCGCACTTCACGATCGCGTTGGGGAGACGTTTCGCGCCGTCGTATCGGGAGTATCGCGGAAGGCGACATGGTTGACGATCATGCCTGGGGACATCGAGGGGCGCCTGGTTCGAGGACGACGCGGCTTGAGTGTGGGAGATGAAGGAGGCGTCGTGTTGCTGGCCGTCGACCCGGTGCGGGGCTTCATCGACTTTGCTCGCGAGGATACAGTTCTGCCGACCGTCTGACTCTCGCTTCCTTCCGTTAGACCCCCCTCAGTCGGATCGGCAAAATCGACTCATCAGGTAACCCGCGTGTGCCGCGCGACTTAGCGTAAATTGTTGTCAAATCGACATTTACGACCCCTAATGGGTTATACTGAGTCATACGATTCGAGAACAAGATCGAGCGCCAGATTGGAGCTTCTTGGCGTTACCGGGCTGCGGTGAATCCTCGCACGCAGGGGTCCGGCAAATCTCAGACGGGGTGCTGGAGAAATTCTACAATGATCAAGAACAACAAGGGACAGATCGCCCGTAGCGTTCGCTTTGACATCGCGAACGGCAAGAATGAAGAGTTCAACACGCTGTTCAGAAACGAGATCCTTCCGACGCTGAAGAAGCAGGACGGCTTCAAGGACGAGCTGTTGCTGGTGCAGGATCAACACGTCCTCGCCATCAGTGTCTGGAACAACGTCGATTCGGCACGGAAGTACGAAACCGCTACCTATCCGCAACTGGACAAGAAGCTTCGCCCGGTAATGACCGGTGCCCCGACTGTCGAGACGTTCAAATACGACTCGCTGTCGACGATCGCCTGACCACCGCTGCAAGGTGATGAAAAGCGGAGGGGCCCCATGGGACCCCTCCGTTTTTTGCGGCCTTGAAAAAACGCGCGTGGCCAGAGCGTGCCCTTGCAAAGGCGCCGGTGCCTCCGCAGTGTAAGCATTCAAACTATCGGTGTGGGACAGCGGCCAACGCAGGATGACAAGGAGACCGACATGGCAGAAAGCGTCTACAAAGTGATCGAGCTCGTGGGAACGAGCACCGAGTCCTGGGAGAAAGCGGCTGCGGCGGCAGTCAAGCAGGCGTCGAAATCGCTGCGCGACCTGCGCGTAGCGGAAGTCTTGCAGCTCGACATGTCTCTAAAGGACGGCAAGGTCGAAGCCTACCGCGCAAAGCTCAAGGTTTCCTTCAAGTTTGAGGGCAAGTAAAGCCCGACCCTCGGCCTTCGGGTCACGAAAGCGGGAGGGGTCTCGATGGGGATCCCTCCCTTGTTTTTCCCACCCTCCCGAAGCCCGTACCTGTCTGTATCATATAGGTACTCTGTTTCAAGCAAAACTTTAATGGAACTCGGCACCTGCCGTCATCGTAGGAAATCGAAAGAAATGACGTCCTCACAATTCAACCGAATCACGGCGATTCTCCTCGCCGCAGTCGCTACGTCCGCGTGCGCCAGCGCCAGTCAGGGAGCGATGCAGACCTCCGCAACACCTGCCACCGCCCGACAGAGCGATCCCAAGTACGTCGCTCAGGCCACGGCCGACAGCATCCGCCTCCCATATACGGATGCGGACGTCCACTTCATGTCCGGAATGATCGGCCATCACGCCCAGGCGATCGTCATGTCCCGCTGGGCCCCGACCCACGGCGCCAGCCCTTCGGTGCTCACGCTGGCGTCGCGGATCATCAACGCTCAGCAGGACGAGATCGTAACCATGCAGCGGTGGCTGCGTGATCGGCGGAAGCCGGTGCCGGAAGCTACCGCCACGGGCATGACGATGATGATGGACGGCATGGAGCACGTGATGCTGATGCCAGGAATGCTCACCGAAGCACAGATGAAGGACCTGGACGAGGCGGGAGGACCGGAGTTCGACCGGAAGTTCCTCACGTACATGATCCAGCACCACCGCGGTGCGGTCTCAATGGTGAAGGATTTGTTTGGCACCTATGCAGCCGGCCAGGACGAGACAGTTTTCAAGTTCGCATCCGACGTCAACGTCGATCAGACCACCGAGATCGCGCGGATGGAGAAAATGCTCGTCGGTCTGACGCTCGGCGTTACCACGCAGTGAACACCCTGTAGTCGAAGCTCCCTACGTCCTACTCCGCCACACCAGAGGAATCAACAATGGCATCCGTGTACAACCACCGTAACGTGGTTCGATCCAACGTCGCACCTTTGTTCTCGCTGGGCATCGCGATCGCTCTCTTTTCTACGGCGGCGTGCGCCCCCGCGATCTCCACGACGGCGGGCACCAACAGCAACATGTCAGCCGGTGAACCGACCCCCGATCCGCGGGTTGGTCTGCGCGCCGGAAAGTTCGACGCTGCCCAGGCAGCCTGGAACCTGCGGCTCGTGTCTACCACGCAACCCACTGAGAAATTCGCGGGAATCACGAATTCCGATCTGGCGTTCACGGGTCCTTACGCGATACAGGGCAGCTACAACGGCTATCAGGTGTGGGATATTTCCAACCCGGCCGCGCCGACGCTCAAGACGGCGTACTTCTGCCCGGCGTCGCAGAGCGACGTGTCGGTTTACAAGAACCTGCTCTTCGTCTCCGGCGAGGGAAACAGCGGCCGACTCGATTGTGGCGCGCAGGGTGTGAAGGACACCGTGAGCCACGACCGGCTGCGCGGGCTCCGCATCTTCGACATAACCGACATCGCGAACCCGAAATACGTCGCCAACGTGCAGACGTGCCGTGGCTCGCACACCCATACGGTGTTGTACGATCCCAAGGATCCGGACAACGTCTATGTCTACATTTCCGGCTCGGCCGGCGTGCGCTCGCCGAATGAGCTCTCGGGATGCGTCAGGCTAGCGCCCGACAAGGATCCAAATTCCGCGCTCTTCCGCATCGAAGTCATCAAGGTGCCGCTCGCCCATCCCGAGCAGGCAGCGATCGTAAGTTCGCCACGGATTTTCAACGATCTGACCGCGCCAGCCCGGCACGGCGATTCGCCCCAGGATGTCGCCGAGGCTAGAGCGGCCGCTGCTGCCGCGCGCGCGAAGGGTGGCTACACCGCCGTGATTTTCGGTAGTGAAAGAGTTCTGCCGCCGCAGTTCATCAACCCTCAGCTGGACAGCATCGTCAAGGCTCGCGGCGGAACGGGTCCGGCTACTGCCGCCGACAGCGCGGCGTTGCGCACTGCCCTTCCCGGAATCATTGCCAAGATGACCGGAGAGACGCCAGCTGGACCTGGCCCGCGTCCCGGACCAACGCAGTGCCATGACATCACCGTGTATCCGGCAATCGGCTTGGCAGGCGGCGCCTGCGAAGGCTACGGATTCCTGCTCGACATCCGCGATCCGGCGCACCCGGTTCGCATCGCCGCGGCGGCCGACTCGAACTTCTCCTATTGGCACTCCGCCACGTTCAACAACGATGGCACCAAGGTCCTCTTCTCCGATGAATGGGGCGGCGGTGGACAGCCGAAGTGCCGCATCACCGACAGACGCGAGTGGGGCGCGGACGCGATCTTCACGCTGACGGACGCGAACGGCACGCCCATAATGGTTCGCAACGCCGCGGCAGATCCAGCCGGCGACAAGATGCAGTTCCAGAACTACTACAAGCTTCCGGCGGCGCAGACGAAGGAAGAAAACTGCGTGGCCCACAACGGCTCGCTGATTCCAATTCCGGGACGCGACGTGATGGTGCAGGCGTGGTATCAGGGCGGCATTTCGGTCTTCGATTGGACCGATCCGAGACACCCGAAGGAAATCGCATTCTTCGATCGCGGTCCGGTCGACTCGACCAGAATGGCGATGGGTGGATCGTGGTCCGCGTACTGGTACAACGGCAACATCGTGAGCTCCGAGATCGCGCGTGGTCTCGATATCTTCCAGCTCCTTCCAAGTGCGTATCTCTCACAGAACGAAATCGACGCCGCGAAGACGGTGCACTTCGATTACTTCAACACCCAGGGCCAGCCGAAGCTGGTATGGCCTCCGAGCTTCGCATTGGCGCGCTCCTTTGCGGATCAGCTTCAGCGGTCGAACGGTCTGAGCGCGGCCAGGTTGGCCGCCGTGCGCCAGGCGCTTGCTAGCGCCGAGAGCGCATCGGGTTCTCAACGGCGGGACGCACTGACTGCGCTCGCGGCGCAGCTCGACGTTGACGCGCGCACGTCCAGCGATGCTGGCAAAGTGCAGGCTCTGGCGCGAGCGGCAAGAGATCTGGCCACAGCATCCTGAGCAGATGTAACAAAAGGACGCCAATGGGGTGTGTAAACTCACCCCATTGGCGTCTATGTTTTTTTCTATATCTTCTGAGTGACGCCAAAACGTTATGAGTTGAGTGACGTCCCGACGTCGTGAACTCGTAGCTAGTAGCTTGAAGCTGTCAGCTCGCACCCGTTCTTTTGCCTTTTTTTTCACTCAACGTACAGAGGTCTACATGCGCCGCATCTACGCTTCCCTCTTGCCACTTGCCGCTCTCGTCTCGCTGGCCTGTACCAGCAAAGCCCAGAACGAGTCCGCCCGCCAGGTCGCCGGCGGCGGAATATCCGTCAAAGACTGGTCAGGACAAATAGACCCCAACGAGGCGAAACGGGGACAGCTCCTCACGAACGCGAAGCTCACCCAGGACGGCAACGCCCTGCACGTCACCACCGGACCAGCGGTCGCGTACTGGAGCCCGAAAAACAATGCGAGCCATGACTACACCGTGAAGGCGACGTTCACGGAGCCCAAGTACATGAACCTGAACGATCATCCGCACCCGTACGGAATCTTCATCGGCGGCAACGATATGGGGACACCCAACCAGAGTTATCTCTACTGCGCCGCGTACGGAAACGGCAGCTTCATCATACGCGGATTCGGTCCTGCACCGTTTCAACTGAACGGTGGTCACGGCGAATCGAATGCAGCGGTGCACAAGGCCGCCGGGCAGGGATCTCCGGTGACACAGGACATCGCGGTTTCGGTCAAGGGCGACAAGGTCTCGTGCGCGGTCAACGGGACGGTGGTCGGTACATACAACAAGTCGGATGTCGTGGGACCCGGAAAGCTCAAGTCAACTGATGGGATCTACGGAATCCGCTTCGCGCACAATACCGAGGGATTGGTCAGCGGTTTGACGGTGACGAAGCCCTAGCTCTTCTTCACCCACTCTGATAAACCGCGCCTGAGCTCAAAGGCTTCGACACGGCGTCGAAGCGTTTAGCTTCAGAAAATGCCAGCCATAAAAATCTCCGCCCTGCCGGCGCGCCTGGTCAGGATGGTCGAGGACGTCCGCCGCAAGGAGGACCGCCTCGCTCTCCTGCTCAGCCTGGTGATCGGCGCGCTCGTAGGCCTCGTCGTCGTGGCATTCATTCTTCTCACCGGGCGTCTCTCGGCGCTCATGTACCCGGCGGGCGGAGCCGGCTGGCGACGAATCCTCGTCCCTACACTCGGCTCTCTCCTTACCGGGTATCTCCTCTTCAAGTACTTCCCGCTCGCGCGCGGGAGCGGCATCCCCCAGACCCGCGCGGCACTTTTTATTCACGACGGCCGTATCTCGCTGCGATCCGTGATGGGGAAGTTCGTCACCTGCGCCATTTCCCTCGCCACTGGAATTCCGCTCGCACGTGAGGGACCCGCGGTATACATGGGATCGGGACTCGCGTCCGTCATCGGGCAACGGCTAGGAATGAGCAGACTTCAAGTCCGGGCTCTCATTCCCGTCGGCGGAGCCGCCGCGCTCGCTGCCGCATTCAACACCCCGATTGCGGCCGTGCTCTTTGCGCTCGAAGAGATCGTTGGCGATCTGCACGCGCCTATCCTCGGCTCGGCGGTGCTCGCGTCCGCGACATCGTGGCTGGTCCTCCACCTCGTCCTCGGCGACAACCCGCTCTTCCACGTTCCGGGATATCATCTCGTCAGCCCGGCCGAGCTCGGCGCGTACGTGGTGCTTGGAATCGTCGGAGGCCTCAGCTCGGTAGCGTTCGTCAAGCTGCTGCTCTGGATGCGCGCCCGTTTCGCAAAACTGCCGCGTGCCTCGCTCTGGATTCAGCCCGTTGCCGGTGGACTCACCGTCGGCATCTTCGGCTTTTTCGTGCCGCAGGTGCTCGGCGTCGGATACGATCAGATCGAGAGAGTCCTCAATGGCGATGTAGTTCTCAAAGTCGTGATCATGCTGGCGGCGCTCAAGATCATCTGTACATCGGTGGCGTACGCGTCGGGCAATGCCGGCGGAATATTCGGGCCGAGCCTGTTCATCGGGGCGATGGTGGGCGCATCGGTGGGAGCGGTGGCGCACCTGCTCTTCCCCGGATCGACGGCCGGACCAGGCGCGTACGCACTCGTCGGAATGGGAGCGGCGTTCGCAGGGATCATCAGGGCGCCATTCACATCGGTGATCATGATCTTCGAGTTGACCCGCGACTACACGATCATAGTTCC
Source organism: Gemmatimonadaceae bacterium (assembly GCA_041498575.1). GTDB lineage: Bacteria > Gemmatimonadota > Gemmatimonadetes > Gemmatimonadales > Gemmatimonadaceae > UBA4720. Next base: position 2,020 of record JBGQIT010000065.1, on the reverse strand, counting down.
ACTGATGATTGCCAACCTCATCGCGTACTACATCTCGCAGAAGCTCCAGAAAGAACCGATCTACGAGGCACTCGCGCATCAGGATGGGCTGCACCTCCCCGCCCGCCCCTACGGCCCGCGGAAGGAAGTGCTTCGCGTCAACACCGCGATTCGCGAAGCGCCCCAATCTCTCAATCCGGAGATGCAAATCAGCGATGCCGCCGAACGCGTGAAAGACAGCGTTCTGGAATCGTGGCCCGTCGCCGACGAGCTCGGCCTCGTCGGAATGGTGCGCACACGTCACATCGCGGCCGCAATGGATCAGGGCCGACAGGAGATGACAGTTGCGCGCCTCATGCAGATAGCACGCAGATCTGACGGGCAGAGGTTCGCGGAGCTGCCCCACGTGCACAACGACCAGCCGCTGAGCCGGGCATTGGCGCGAATGAGAGACACCGGGCACAACGTTCTTCCCGTGGTGAGCCGGGCGAACCCGCGTATCATGCTCGGCGTCGTGACGTTGGCGGACATCCTGAAGGCGTACGGCGTAGACCGGGCCGAACAGCTCGACTACAGAGAGCATCCCGACTTATGAAAACCCCCGCGGTTCAGGCAGCCCCGGTTCCGTCTGCCACACTGTCCGAGTTCATCGCAATGTTCGCAGTCATCCTGGCGGCAATTGTAGGGCTGCTCCTGTTCGACACTGCTCTCGCCACCGTGGACGCGAGGCAGCGCAAGATATACGCGGCGCGCGAATTCGCTGCGGGCCAGGCGTTGATCACGAAGGGGGGCATCGACCAGGGTATAGAACACCTCCGCGCCGCTTCGACGCTCGACGCCGATAATTCCTCATACGGCGTTGGACTGGCCCAGGCAATTCTCGCGGACGACCGGCCGGCTGACGCCGAGCAGATGTTGTTGCCGCTGCTGGAACGCGATCCGAACGACGGAGCGGCGAATCTCGCGATGGCCCGCGTGCTTGCGAAAGAAGGAAGGCTCGAGGAGGCGAAGTCGCACTACCACCGCGCGATTTATGGCGTGTGGCCGCGCGGCGCGGACCAGAATCGCACGGTGGCGCGCTTCGAGCTGATCGACCTCCTCGCGCGGACGAACGCGAAGCAGGAGCTGCTCTCGGAGCTGCTGCCGATGCAGGATGATTCGACGAACGATGCCGCCGCGCGCAAGAGGATTGCGCACCTGTTCGTCGTGGCTGGATCGCCGTCCCGCGCCGTGACGATCTATCGCGACGTGTTGCGCAAGGACTCGCGCGACGCCGATGCATATGTGGGGTTGGCGGAAGCCGCGCTCTCGCTCGGGGATTTCTCGACTGCGCGCGCAGATCTTCTCGCAGCCCAAAAGCTGGTGCCCGCCGACAGCAGCGCCATTCAGGGGCGAATCGTTCTGACCGATAGCGTGACCGCGCTCGATCCAACGCAGCGCGGTCTCTCGTTGCCCGAACAGTATCGGCGGAGCAAGAATCTTTTGAAGATGACACTCGCGTCAGCGCGGAGATGCCTATCCGCGCAGGCACCACAGGTTGCAGCTGCCCTCGACTCGGCCACGTTGCAGGTTTCTTCGGCTAGCGCGGAGGGACAAGCCCAGTCAATCGAGCAGACTCTTTCCCTCGCGGAGCAATTGTGGGGACTCCGGAGATCGAGGTGCGCGCCGGAACGGGATAGTGGCGCCCTCGCGCTCCTTCATCTCAGGATCGCGCAGTAGCAATCACTCGCGGAGCGAAATTTGAGGTACTTTATCGGTGACTTCTCACGACGAGGAAGCCCGATGAGCTACCGATCTCTTGCGATTGGATTCATCGCATTTTCTATCTCGCTTGGCTCGCGCTCCTTCGCGCAGAGGCCACCAGACCCGGCGGTTTTGATTGCAGCGCAGCGCGATGCGATGCGTCCGCTCGCCAAGATGGACGGTGTCTGGAGGGGTAACGCCTGGGCGATTCTCCAATCAGGTGAGAAACACTCTATCACGCAAACGGAGCGAATCGGACCTTTTCTCGACGGGTCGATCAAGGTCGTCGAGGGCCGCG
>JBGQIT010000064.1:0-10191 GCA_041498575.1 Gemmatimonadaceae bacterium | reverse complement strand
AGCCTCTTCGACCAGCTCGTGCTGAACCTCGGCCTCCGGAACGATGGATTCTCGACATTCGGAAGCGCGAATCCGAGAGCCAACTATCCGAAGGCCAGCGCGGCATGGACCTTCAGCAATCTGCTCAACAACCGCGACCGAACCGGGATGTTCTCGTACGGCAAGCTCCACGTTGCCTACGGAGAAACCGGCAAGGAGCCGCCCGCATACGCGGCGGTCACTGCTCTCAGCTCGACGACTTTCTTCGGCCTCAGCGGATTTGGCGATCTTCTCAAGTCCGGCATCAACGGGCAGGGAGCGCTGTCGACCAGCCTGATCGTTGGCAACCCCAACCTCAAGCCAGAGCGGAACAAGGAAACGGAAGTCGGGGCTGACCTCGCTTTCCTGAACAGCAAGATCGATCTCTCGGCGACCGGCTACAACAAGAAGGGGTCGGACATCATTCTGAGCGCGCCGATCAACGCGTCGGCGACGGGATCGAATCAGCAAGTGCTGAATGCGGCGACGATCACCAACAAGGGTCTGGAGCTGACACTGAATCTCCATCCCCTGCAACGGCCAGATGCGGCCTGGGATGTCGGCGTCCAGTACGGACGAAACAAGGGGAACGTGCAGAGCCTCAACGGCGCCCAGTTCATTACGTACAATCTCGAAGGGTTTAACGGCGCGATCGGTGCGTCGGCGATTGGCTTTGCCCCTGGCGTCATTCAAGGCTCGGACTTCGTCCGGTGCGGACGTGGCATCACGAACGTCGCGGTCACAGGCATGGGTGTCGTTGCGGACATCGATGCGCTTTGCGGAAGCGCGCCAAAGGGTGCGCTCTTCCTGGGCCCCGATGGTTTACCGGTCCCGGATGCCACTCAGCGGATCATTGCTGATCCGAATCCGAAGTACACGATGTCGTACAGCAGTAGCATGCGCTGGCACAAGCTCTCGCTCTCCGGACTGCTCGATGTTCGCAAGGGCGGAAGCGTGTGGAACGGCACGCGCGGCGTTCTGGACTTTTTCGGAACGGGCATTGATACGAAGAACCGCACGCTCACCAACGGACAGTATGGCGTGAACTACGCGCTCAAGAACTATCCGACGACGGCCGGCCCGGGAAAGAATGTCGTTCCCTTCCAGTCGCCTGACGACTGGCAGAACTGGTTCCTGGGCGACGGTGGTGGGTTCGGATCGGTGGGTGCGCAGTTCGTCGAGGACGGCAGCTTTGCCAAGCTTCGCGAGATCTCGCTCACCTACACGCTCGACAACCAGACGTTCCGGAATCTTACCGGGTTCTCGAGCGCCGACATTCGCATCGCCGGCAGAAACCTGAAGACGTGGACGAAATACACCGGCTTCGATCCGGAAGTGAACCTGGGCGGAGCGGAGTTCCTGACACAGGGACTCGACTATTTCATCAATCCACCGACGCGGTCGTTTGTCCTCTCGTTCAGCCTATCTCGCTAGCCAATACGGAGAATCCAGAAGTGACTAATCATATAAAACACATAGCGGCCAGGCTCGCCGTTGCGACCGCGGTAGCTGTCGTCGGTGGGTGCAACAACTTCCTGACCGGCGGCGAAACGAGCACGGATCCGAACCGCCAGATCATAGCGACGAACGATCAGTACTTTGTCGCTACTCAGGAGAATTTGTGGGCGTTCTGGGGCAGCGATCCTGCCCGCCTCGCGGGCATTCTTACCCAGCAGTTCCACGGGGTCGCCAATCAGTACGGCGCGCTCGACGCCACCTATTCGCACGATGAAAACACGACCAACGGCACACACGCGGCGATTTACACCTCGGGCGGCCTGGTCGATATCAAGAAGCTCCAGACCGGCGCGAGGCTGGTAGGTGATTCGCTTTACGTTGGAATCGCGCAGATCGAGGAGGGAGCATTGATGGGCACGGGCGCTGATCTGTTCGGCGACCTTGTCTACAAGCAGGCGCTCCAGGGTGTCGCGAACCCTGCCCTCGACGATCAGTTCTTCGTTTACGATTCCGTGCAGCAGGTGCTGTCGGCCGGAATCGCGAACATCAATTCGACCGTCGCGGGCAATGTCGGACCAGGAGGCGCGGATCTGGTTTATGCTGGTGATCCCGCTCTCTGGACGGCGATGGCTCATACCCTCAAGGCCCGTTTCTTCATGCACACGGCCGAAGTAAGAGGGGCAGCTGCCTACGCATCCGCTCTCGCGCAGGCACAGCAGGGAATTGGGAGCAACGCCGGGAATTATTTCGGAGCGTTCACATCGACCGCATCGGAAACGAATTTCTACTTCCAGTTCCACGGACCGGCCGGGCGTGGTGGCGACCTGGCCATTGGGACCACGCTCGACACCATACTGGTTCGACGAGGCGATCCGCGAGACGCACAGTACTTCGCGGCGAGTGGCAGTCCCAGGTGGCTGAGCGCTACACGGGCAGCTGATGATTTTCAGCAGCCTTTCGTCACGTACGACGAGAACACGCTGATTTGGGCTGAAGCGGCCTATCGCACGGGGGATCAGGTAACCGCGCTCTCAAAGCTGAACCAAGAGCGCGCGAACCATGGGCTTTCACCCGTTGTTTTCGCGGGACAGGCTCTTCTTAACGAGATTCTCACCGAGAAGTACATCGTCAACTTCCAGCTCGGCGAGGAGTCGTGGAACGATTATAAGCGCACCTGCACGCCGAACCTGGCTCCGACGGCAGCGGGTCTGCCGATACCAGGCCGTCTGTACTACGATGCGTCGGAGCGGAATACAGATACCAACATTCCGTTGCCCAACACCGGAGTGAATGGTCTGCGCAACAAGAATGATCCAGTGAACACCACGTCCGATGGTACCGGCGCGGCGTGCCTGGGTCAGTTCTAGCAGTCTGAAAGTTCGGGAGAAACATTCGAGCCCAGTCAACGTCGGCTGGGCTCGAATGCTTTTCACTGTCACCTTTAGGTGTTTCGGCTCGAAGAAAACGACAACCCAATGAAGAATATCGCGCTCACAAAGAATCAGGTTCGAACGGCGTTGGTCTCGGTCTCATTTCTCGCCACGGCATCGTGCACGGCCTACACGCCAATTCGCAGAGTCGAAGCAGCGCCGGGGAACAATGTCCGCGTGCGCCTCTCCGACAAAGGCGCTGTAGATCTCTCGCAAAGAATCGGTCCGCGGGCGCGCCAGCTGGAAGGAACGCTCAAGCAGGTGACCGACTCGTCCATGGTGTTGTCGGTTCGCCGGGTTACCCGGGAAGGTGGGGGCGAGGACACGTACGATGGCCAGGACATATCGATCCCTTCGCAAGACATTGAGACCGCGGAAGCGAGCAGGACATCGGTGCCGCGGAGCATTCTCGCAGCTGGGGGCATACTGGCTTCGGCGTTTCTGGTTGCCAGGGGAGCGGGCGACATCTCCGGTGGAGGATCAAACCGGCCTCCGCCGGGGGGCCGATAGTCGATTGAGGTGGTGAAGGGCGTCCGTTTGTCGCCGCCCAAATCCGCCTGGTTGCCTACCAGACCCCCACGCTCGAGTGGCTAAGGCTGCTTTCGATCGTCACTCGAACGGCGGAGTTTCCCCGGAGCGAGATCGCTTGGGACACGAAGCTGTCCGTGCCTCCTATCCGCCGCGCGGCAATCTGAATCACACCCATCTGCCCCTGAAGACGGGCCGGGATCTCGATCGAAATATTGTGGGCGGCCGCTACCTGGGTGAACCTGGTTTGAACGCCGTCGTGCACAACGTAGAGGACAACGTCGGCCCAGTTGTGATTTTCCACTTCGAGGACCACGGGTTCGGCTGTGAAGGTTTCCGGCGCCGGGGCGGACAGAGAATCCGCGGTCACGGGATGTCGGGCCGCGCAGCCAAGGAGGAGGCTGGACACGATGAAACACGAGGCGAGTGTAGTGCGGCGGCCTGTCATGTTTTCTCCGACGCCAACGTCGCGGCGCCATGTCGCGACGGATACCAGAATGTGCTGCATGGACCAAGCCGCGTCGAGAGGTAGTTCACCGTCGACCAGCGTCGAGGCACGAAGCTCTCGAGCATCTCCTCCTATGCTGAAATAGGTGTCAGTTAGGTTGAAATACGTGCGGCCTACGTTGACATAACTACAGCCTACGCCTAACTTTGTAGGCTGGTCTGCCCCGGAATCCCGGGCGGCCTTGCACCTTGGAACCGGTCGTTCAACAATCCGTAATGCCGACAATCAATCAACTTGTACGTCAGAGCCGCCGCGATGTTCAAAAGAAGGAAAAGGCGCCTGCACTGAAGTCAAATCCCCAGAAGCGTGGAGTCTGCACCCGCGTTTACACCACCACGCCGAAAAAGCCCAACTCGGCGCTCCGCAAAGTTGCGCGCGTGCGGCTGACCAACGGGTTCGAGGTCACAGCCTACATACCCGGTGAAGGCCACAACCTGCAGGAGCACTCGATCGTGCTCATTCGCGGCGGGCGTGTGAAGGATCTGCCGGGCGTGCGCTATCACATCGTTCGTGGATCACTCGACGCATCGGGCGTCAACGGTCGCAACAAGAGCCGCTCCAAGTACGGCACCAAGAAACCAAAGGCCGGCGGTGCAGCCGCTGGAGGTAAGAAGAAGTGAGCCGCCGCAAGAAGTCCATCAAGCGTCCGATTCTTCCCGACGCCCGCTACGACAGCCAGACCGTCTCGAAGTTCATCAACGCCATCATGTACCAGGGCAAGAAGTCGACTGCCGAGAGAATCTTCTACGGCGCGATGGACATTGTCGAGAACAAGACGTCGCAGCCAGGTGTCACGATCTTCAAGCAGGCTTTGACCAACCTCAAACCCGCGGTCGAAGTGAAGAGCCGACGAGTCGGCGGCGCGACCTATCAGGTCCCCGTCGAAGTTCGCCCCGATCGCCGTACCGCGCTGGCGATGCGCTGGCTCATCACTTTCTCACGTGGCCGCAACGAGAAGTCGATGTCCGAGAAGCTCGCCGCCGAAGTGATCGCCGCGAGCAAAGGCGAAGGAAACGCGGTCAAGAAGAAGGAAGACACCCACCGCATGGCGGAAGCCAACAAGGCGTTCGCGCACTATCGCTGGTAGCATACGGTATTTCCGCTAAAGAGGGCCTCGCTGTGAGCAGCGGGGCTTTTTTTTTTGGGAAGTTTGCTCTGGCGGCCCGGCCTGTTCGGCCGAATCTTGGGGGCGCCAGGGAAAGCGATTCACAACGAGGCTGACCTCGAGATTAAATGGTCGCCTGGAGCGGGGGGTCAGTGTCCCGATACGCCAATAGAATTCTCGAAATCACGGTCATCCTAGCCGTCGCGGCCGGACTTGCATCCGCGCAACCGGCGCGTCACCCGGAACGGCCGGAGGTGCCCGCCGGAGCAGACCGCAACGATCCGTGGACATACTACCGGATCGGCCAGTCCACCGTGAAACGGGAGCCGGACAAAGCGGCTGACGCATTCTACTGGGCGGCGCGACTCAACCCGGTCTGGGCCGAGGCCTACTACGGACGCCGCGTAGCATTGCTCCTTCGCGATCCGCGAAGGCTTACGCGGTATTTGAGCGGCGACAGAGGAGTGACCAAGTCGAAGGAGGCGATGGAGATCGATTCGCTCTACCTCTACGCCTTCACGCTCAACCCTTTCCTCGGTCCCCAACTCGAGCATCTGCTTGTTGAGGCCATGATCGACGAGATCTCGAGACAGGCCGGGAATAGCGGCGGAGGCTCCCCACTGATGATCGCCTCCTCGCTCCAGAATTACCTCAACGGGTCACCGGCGTGGGCGGCGGTCATGGCGTACTCCGATGGCAGGTACGACGATGCCTTGTCTCTTTACTCAAAGGCCATCGCGCGCGCGCGTGAAAAAGGGGGACTGCTCGCCGAGCGTGGCAGACTGTTCTATCAAATGGGGCAGCACGACAGCGCGCTCGTCAATCTGACGCAGGCGCTGGCGGAGATGCGAAAGGCCGACAAGAATGATCTCGTCTTTCTCTACCAGTCGAAAGCGCTGATGGAGGAGAGAATCGGCTTGATCGCGCTCGTCAAGGGAAACAAGGCTGCGGCGCGCGAAGCGTTCGGCCGTGCGCTCGTGGAAGACCTTTCGTACTTTCCGGCGCACGTCCAGCTCGCCTATCTCGGACTGGAATCCGGAGACGCAGCGAGCGTGATGAGCGAGATGGATCTGGCTGTGGAGATCAAGCCCGACGATCCTGGCATTCGATACCAATACGGCTACGCGCTCGGATCGCTCGATAAGCTCAAGGAGGCTGAAGTTCAGTTGAAGAAGGCGATCGAGCTCGATCCGGATTTTGCTGCTCCCCATTTCGTCCTCGCCGACGTATACCAGGCGACCAAGAGGAAGCCGGAGGCGCTCAAGGAGTACGAGGCCTTTCTGGCGCTCGCGGCGAAGAACGACACGCGGCGTGACGAAGCTGACCAGATGGCGGCGATACTGCGAGGCTCGCAGTGACTACGTTCGTGATGCGACGCGGGCGCGTTTGTTTTGGAGTTCTCATCGCGACGTTTTCCATCGCCACCTCTTTCGCGCGCGCACAATCTACCGACACCACGCGCCCACCGATTCGCGCTCGCAGCGTCGTCGAGGACCTGCAGATGTTCAGCCAGGTCCTGAACCAGATCCGAGTCAACCATCCTGACTCTGTCGAGACGCACATATTGCTGATGGCAGCTGTCGAGGGAATGGTGCGTGCGGCGGACCCGCACTCGTTCGTGATTCCCGCGATGCGCCTCGACCCGGCGAGGGAAGCCGCGTGGGAAGAAGGGAAGCTCTTTCCTGTTCCCGTCGCATTCCGGTACATCGGAGGCGATCCGGTGGTAGTTAGTGTCGCGGCGGGCTCGCGCGCATCGGCGCTGGATATCCTGCCGGGAGACGAGCTGATCGCTATCGACCACAAGCCGGTCGCGGCGACATCGGCCAATGAGCTCGAGATCTCGCTGGCAGGCTCGAAGGGCGCACCGGTTGTTCTGAGCTTCGAGCGTCGCCGACTCGATGGCTCCATCGCGCACATCGATCGCAAGGTGCAGCGCGAGAAAGTGGACGAAGCGTCGGCTGTGCCGACCGCATTCATGCTCGATGAGCGCACGGGTTACGTTCGCATCACGAGCTTCCTCAACGACCGTGTCGCGGACGACCTTCATGACGCCCTCGGCCAGCTGGAAGGCCGGGGAATGAAGCGGCTCGTGCTCGATTTACGGGACAATCCTGGCGGGCGCATCGATCAGGCTGCAAAAATTGCCGGCGAGTTTTTGCCAAAAGGCGCGATCGTCTACACGTCGACTGGCGAGAAGCGTGAGATGATCGATACGAGCAGAGTGTCACGCTCGTTTTGGCGAAGCGAGCGTCGCTACCCGATCGTTCTGATGACGAACGCCGGCACCGCGAGCGCGGCCGAGCTCCTCGCCGGGGCGTTGCAGGATCACGATCGCGCGCTGATCGTGGGCAAGCCGACTTTCGGAAAGGCGCTCATCATGCGCGGATTTCCGTTGTCGGACGGGTCGATCATCGAGCTTGTGGTCGGGCATCTGAAAACGCCGTGCGGACGCGTGGTGCAGCGTCAATATCGATCGATCACGACGCGCGAGTATTACCGTCTCGCCCGTGCGGATCGTGACACCGCTGGTCGTCCAAATTGCCGCACTGACGCCGGGCGAGTCGCGTACGGAGGCGGTGGGATCTATCCGGATCTCGTCGTCGAAGAGTCCGACATTCCGCTCTGGCTGGCGAGATTGGGCGAAGACAACGTGGTGTTGAAGTGGATCGGCGGATACGTAACCGCCAACCCCTCGGTCTTCGCCTCACTCGATGCGCTCTCCCGATCGCAATCGATCGATGCGAATGGCATCATGGAGTTCCGGAAGTTCGCAGCCACTCAGGGAATAACCATTCCGCAGACGGCGGAAGCCGACACGACGCTCGAACGGGTTCTCTCCGCGGCGGCGGCGCGATCCAAATTCGGCGACGCAGGATTCTATCGTATCAACGCGGCCCTGGACCCTGAGGTTCAAATTGCCAGACGGGCTTTCGACGACGCGCGGTTCGCGTTTCTCGTCGCTCCGGCTTCCTCGAGATGATGTCTCTGTGAGGTCGGACGTCGGGCCAGCCCGGAATTCTTGATCTGACGCGAGGCCAGCCCGGACGAATCCTTCGCCGTCATTAGTGCGGTGTCGGTTTTCTCGCTCGATCTCCGTGACGCCGCTCGGTCACTTCCCTCGCTTTTCTCCGTCTTTCCGCTGTTGTCGCTACCACCGCGAGCGCCAGCTCGATCAGTCCGTAAGACGCCGCGACGAGCGAGAGCAGTGAGATGACGGCGAGAACGCGGGTCATCCCCGCGGAGAGCGTGCCTTTCACCACCGCGTAGGTCGAGCCAGTCACCAGTATCACGGACACGACGGTGATCACCGTCGCCTTGCCGATCGACATGCCGCGATCGATGGGGGGAAGTATTTCGTGCGGCTGCTCAACAGTAGCCGAAGGGTCAGTCATGAAGTTTCCGGTTTGTATTTCCAAAGTACGACCAGAATCTGAGCATCATGCTTCGTGCCGGGGAGACTTTCAAGGCCGACTCTGCTTGTTGCTGTCTCTGCGGTGGCGCTTCCCGAAAAAAAGCGGCTCATGTGTAAACCCGGAGCTATAATTGTGCTCATGACGGGAAACCTCGGCCGCCTCGCCCGGTTGTACGCATTGGTGTCGTTTTGCCTTGCGTGCGGGTCTGACGGAACGACTGATCCCCCGCCCTCGGGTTCAGGCCCACAGATCGACGTCCGGTATATCAACACACTGACGCCGTCGCAGCAAAATGCAGTGAGCGCGGCGGCGGATAAGTGGATGCGCGCATTGTCAAAGGACCTCGGAGACTTCCGCTTCAAATCGGCGGCCGCTGCCTGCTTTCCTGACGAGCCGGCCATCGACGAGACCCACCACAATCTTCTCCTTTTCGTCTCGGCGGGTGAGGTCGATGGACCGGGCGGAACGTTTGCACTGACTACCATTTGCGGCGTAAGCAGCCGCGATACTCTTCCGGTTCTGAGCCGCATTCGCCTGGACCGGGCCGACCTCGATTCGATGGAAGCCCGCGGTATACTGCAAAGCATCATCATGCACGAGATGGGACACGCTCTGGGATTCAGTCCGGGCACCTACGTCGTAAAAGGTCTCTCAGCCGGGGGGACGGACGACCCGGTCTTCGACGGACTGACAGCGCGGTCAGAATTCGCGAAACACGGTGCGTGGTATACCGGCGTCAGAGTTCCGCTGGAGAACAGTACAGGCCAGGGTCCAAGGGATCCCCACTGGAGGTTGAGCGTTTTTGGGGACGAGCTCATGGTGTCCGTGGTGGGTCGCGACTTCAAATCGCCGCTCAGTTCCATAACGCTGGGATTTTTCAAGGACATTGGCTACGACGTCGATTTCTCGGTCGCCGATCCTTACGAGGTTGCTCCTTTCTTCGTGTCCAACCGGATGAATCCCGAAGGCGGGCTCCGAAACGACTTTGTCATGACCGCGCCGCCAAAGTCTGTGACCCCGCTGGTCTCGCGCTGACCGCGCCCGGCTGGGTGCGGAGTGGAAAACGCGCCCCAAGCCTCCCGTTCCGCTTGCGACGTTTCCGCCACAAACACATCTTCGGATGGTGGGATAAGTGCCCTTCAATTCATAGTTTGGGGCAACTGGAGGGTCCGCGGCGCGTCTCAGGCCAGGAGGGATGGTGAAGTACCCCGAAGTCCGGAACTACGTTGGCGGCTCTTTCGTGGGCACCGACCGCTCATTCCTCGAGGTTTACAACCCGAGCGATGGGAGCGTCATCTCGCGCGTCCCGCTTTCGAGCCAGGACGACGTCGATGCCGCCGTTTCGAGCGCACACAAAGCGTTTCCGGAGTGGTCCGCGACTCCGATCAAGGAACGCGTGCAGGTCTTCTACCGCTACAAGGCGCTGCTCGAGAAAAACATCGACGAGCTGGCCGCGCTCATAACTGAAGAAAATGGGAAGGTGACATCCGAAGCCCGCGCGGAGGTTCTAAAGTCGGCTGAGCTGTGCGAGTTCGCGTGCTCGCTGCCGCAAATCGCACCGGGCGAGGTTCTCGAGGTCAGCCGCGGCGTCGAGTGCCGGGTCGAACGGTACCCGCTGGGCGTCGTCGCGGCGATCACGCCATTCAACTTCCCCAACATGGTGCCGAACTGGTCGCTCCCGAACGCGATTGCACTCGGCAACTGTCTGATTCTCAAGCCGTCGGAGCTGGT
>JBGQIT010000063.1:0-10386 GCA_041498575.1 Gemmatimonadaceae bacterium | reverse complement strand
TTGAAGATCTGAATAACGCCCTTCGCGTCGGTGGCGATGCTGGAGAAGTTGGCGCTGTTGAAAATGGCGTTCTGCAATGCCCCTGCCTTGAGCAGCGCTTCTTCAGCCAGCTTGCGAGCGGTGTTGTCGGTGCCGATCAGCAGATAGCCGATGATGGCATCCTTCGCGTCGCGCAGCGCCGTGACGGAGACCACGGCCGGGAACCGGCTCCCATCTTCGCGTATGTAGGTCAACTCATAGATGTCTTCGATGCCGCGTGACGCCTTGAAGACCAGCGCGTCGAAGCCGGGAGCAATCGGGGTTCCGAGCTCTGTGCTCAGGGCCTTGGCGCGGGCAATCACTTCCTGCGGATCGGAAATGTCGGCCGGCGTGATCTTGTTCACGACCTCTTCCGCCGTGTACCCCAACATGCGCTCGGCGCCGACGTTGAAGATCTGGATCACGCCCTTCGCGTCGGTGGCGATGCTGGAGAAATTGGCGCTGTTGAAAATCGCGCTCTGGAGAGCCCCGGCATTGATCAGCGCCTCGGCGTGTGTGGCGTCTGGGTTTACGTCAACACTTTTGTCGGTCCTTCTGTCGGTAGTACGCATATGTCCCCTGCGTTCCTTTGTTCTGATTCTGGCGCTTCACGCGCCTAGCGTTTAGAGGACCGAGTGAAGCGTCCGAAGAAAGCACTCCATCCGCTGGTACTCGTCATCCACGACTGTTGGTTTGCCGCGCGAAGTCTTTGTTCCGTCAAGCCAACCGTACGACGTGCGCGGGGCTTGGCGCCGAGATCGGCCTCGTTGATCATGGCCAGCGTTTTTTCCTTCTTGAGCGCCGTCGCGTTCGCATCCGGATTCTCGCGCGGACCGAACAACCTTTCTGTGAGTTTCATTGGTGTGTTCTCTGGTAGATAGTCAGGCCGACGCGATCGTCGAAGAAATTCTTGTGTCGCCCAATGCTGTCCGAGGCTGATCCCATATCCCGAGCGGCTGGAGGGCGTGTTGTGAGATAAACCCACAGTGCTCGCACACGATCATGACCGCGGGGATGGTCGTTCTTTCCTCGCTGTTGCGGTCCATCGTCGCCTGCACTTCAATCCGCGAGTACTCACTCACTGTCCATTGGCTGTCGCGGCAACGCGGGCAGCTCCCAGCGCCGCGAGCCTTGAGAGCAGCGACGATTCTGTGCTTGTCGTCAGCGGAAATTCCCCTGTAGTTGTTCATGGTATTCCTCGGTAGGTTGGTGACATAGCTGGAAAGCGGCCGGCAGCCGCATCGACGGGAGCGTGAACAGGTGGAAACGACTCTAAATCCCGCTCGTTAGGAGGCGCGGAGAGATCGGCTCCCGCAGCAATGGGGATCGGCCGATACGCCTCTACGCACCACGCTACCGCCTGTCTCGAGATCGCCCGGAGCGTATGGGAGGGAAACGGAAGCGGGTGACGAGGATCGCTCTTCGCGAGGCGTACCATTTCACGCACTTCGACGACGATCTCGGAGAGCGAGAGTCCGCGCTGCTGCTCTGAGGCCACCTTCGCTTTTACAGAAGCGCGAAGGGAATTTATGAACGCAAAGAGCCCTTCGTCGTCCGGCGAAACGAGATCAGCGGCCGACCCATCAATGGAGTCTTTCATGAGCGCCCTGGCGGAGAGAAAGGCGTCGCCAGTAGCGCCGGGATGCTGCCTCGCGATTCAGGCAGATCGGAAATGCGGGCTGGTGGGAACCTCCCGCACACGATCATTTGATGATCTGCCTTTAAATCTAATCGGTATGTTTCCGGAAAGGGGTCAGCGCAGGGCTCAGCGACATCGTCGAAATTCGTGTGGCTGCGTCCTTGCTATCCATAACATCGTTGTCAGTCGTACCATTTGACCAAACAGCACAGCCGCAAACGGCGACACCTTTATGCCTCGGCGCACTCGTTGCGCTAGTAGCCAAGTGAGGCAAATGTCAATTACCGAAAGATTATTTAGAGCTCGCGAGGCCGCGGTCTCGAACTCGACTCATCCAGATTCCGAGAGCCGTGAAAGCAGAGAGGACTGCGTGCGAAAAGATCTGGCCCGGCGCCTGAAGCACATCTGCGAGAATCTCTCGAGCGCAGATTTCGATGCGCTTGTTACGAAAATGACACTCGAGCAAATGAGGGGCGAGGGCGTAAGCCACAGCAGGCTTCGCCCGTGCTGACGCTTCCCGCCCGCCGAGCAGTGCCGCGTACGGGAAATCGGGCGACGATGAAAGCGGCGGTCTTCGTCGAGGCCGGAAAGATCGAGCTGCAGGAGCGACCGATTCCCAGGATCGGCCCAACCGACGCGCTGCTTCGCGTAACAACCACGACGATTTGCGGTACCGACGTTCACATTCTCAAGGGTGAGTATCCGGTGGCACCCGGCCGCATTGTCGGCCACGAGCCCAAGGAACGCATGCGGCGATTGATGAGCGTGGTCGGCTCGGGTGGCGTCGACCTTCGCCCTCTCGTCACGCACCGTTTCTGGCTCGACCAGATCGAGGAGGCCTACGACCTGATCTCGCACCAGCGCGACGTGGTTCTCAAGGTTGCTATCACGCCCTAGGGAAAATACCGGTGCAGGCGCGCATGGTTGAAAACTGGTGTATCGGCGGGATAATTTGTCTGGCGTGACTCAAACCGGAGCAAGCACGCTCTCAATCTCCCGCTGTTCTGCCAGTGGGTCGCATGAGCGCTGCCTCCTCGGTCGGCGATTTGATGAATACAGTCGAACACGGTAAGGACAGTGTGTCGCGTGACCAACCGGCGGCGCAAGAAATCGCGCGCCGCTTGATCAACAGTCATCGATCTGAGCGAGCGGAAGGACACACCGCCGCCCGCGCCGCTGCCGCCGCGTGCGACCAACTTTATCGCGAGCTCTCGCGGTGGGTTGGCCCCGATGGTTGCCACGCGCTCTTCACGCGCGCGCTGGCGCAAGCGCGGACCGAGTACCCGGCATTGGGACAGATTCAGCTCCACGCCGGGTCGGAGCCCTACATCGACGGCGTCGCGGAGGCGATCATGGCGCACGTAGACCCCGCGACCGCCGAGGCCTTCGAGTCGATGCTAGTAAGCCTGGTCGAGCTTCTCGGCCGACTCATCGGAGACGACATGGCAATGAAACTGATCGAGCGAAGTTTGGCCGAGTCCAAACGCGGTGATGGAACTTCCGACGGCAGGCGGGAGGAAGCGTGAACGGAAACGGAGAAGACAGAGCGGTGATTCGGAGCCTTCCCAGCGGAGTGCCCGGCCTCGACAGCGTGCTAGGCGGCGGGCTGCCGGAATACTCATTCAATCTGATTGCCGGGGGACCCGGTTCCGGCAAGACAACACTGGCCCACCAGATAATGTTCGCGAACGCGACTGTCGGGCGACCCGCATTGTATTTTACCGTGCTCGGCGAGCCGACACTCAAGATGCTGCGATATCAGCGGCAGTTCACCTACTTCGATCCTCAGCTGGCCGGATCCGCCATCCAGTTCATCAACCTCAGCGCGGAGGTCATGGAACGGGATCTGGGCGAAGTTCTGCAGCGAATCATCAGCGAGATCGAGCGCGCCAAACCGGGGATTGTCGTCGTCGATTCATTCCGAACGATTGCCGGCCAGCGTGTCAGCTCCGAGCGGGCGGGAACGTTCGACCTCGACCAATTCGTGCAGCGTCTCGCCCTGCACCTGACCACCTGGGAAGTAACCTCGTTCCTCCTCGGCGAGTACGCCGCGGAGGAGCAGCGAAATCCCGTCTTCACCGTGGCCGACGGCATACTGTGGCTCACGCAGGCGACGGATAGAAACTCCGTCGTTCGCAAGCTTCAGGTCGTGAAGACCCGCGGCCGCGCACCGATGCCAGGGTTGCACACGTTCCGAATTACCAACGATGGGCTCCAGATCTTCCCGCGGATCCCGGAGCAGACGCGCAACCGAGCGCCGCAGAAGTACGAGCGACTGTCAACTGGAGTGCCGGGGATGGACGAGATGATCGGTGGCGGAGTCGTTGCCGGCGACGCGGTGATGCTGACCGGACCAGCTGGGAGCGGCAAGTCGACAGTCGCCACGCAATTCATGGTGGCGGGGTTGGCTAAAGGCGAGACCGGAGTAATCGCGGTATTCGAGGAGTACCCGGAAGAGTACCTTGCCCGGGCCAACGCGCGAAATCCCGAAGTCGGGAAGATGATCAACGAGGGGAAGTTGGAGATAATCTATCTCCGCCCTCTCGACCTCTCCGTCGATGAGGCCCTCTTTGCGATTCTCGACAGTGTGGAACGGCTCGGGGCAAGGCGCGTCGTCATCGACTCTCTGTCAGGGTTCGAGGTCGCCCTTGCACCGACGTTCCGCGAGGACTTCCGGGAGTCGCTCTACCGCCTGGTCGGGACGTTGACCGCAACCGGAGTCACGGTATTCATGACCGCGGAGGTCTCCGAGGCATTCTCCGAGGCGCGCTTCACAACGGAGAAGGTGTCGTTCATCACCGACGAGATAATCGTTCAGCGGTACGTCGAGATGGAAGGAGAGCTTCGGCGCGTGATGGCGGTGATCAAGATGCGCGGGAGCGACCACAGCCATCAATTCAGGCTGTACGAGGTCACGCCCAAGGGAGTGGTCATGGGTGACCCACTTACGGAGTACGATGGAATAATCACGGGTGTGCCCAGGTTGCGCGCGAAACCGGCCAGGGCAAAACGAGCCAAATAGCTGGGAATGAAATCCAGAAAGCGGCCGGCTGCCGCACGCATGACCGAGCTTTCCCTTCAGGAAGCGTTGCGGCGCTGCATGCAACAAGCCCCGTTGCCGTTCGCCATCACACGCGGTGCGGAGAATTCGGTCGTGTACGCCAATTCCGCATTCTGCCGTCTCGTCGGAGTCGTTAACGGTGACGCGCTCGGCGCACCGATTGGCAGCCTGTTCACCGCGCCGGAAGGACAAGCGCTGAGCGCAATCCTCGATCGAGCATTTCGCGATGGCGTCGAGCTTCTGGATGAGCGCATCGACGCAGCGAGTGAAAGAGCGGGTGGTTGGCAATGCAGTGTGTGGCCCGTGATCGCCCACGACGGGCGGACCGAGGCTCTCGGTATCGAGATTCGCGAGTCGAGCCCGCCGGACAGTGCGCTCGACCTTCAGCGGCAAGTTGCGGAGCAGATGCTCCTCAGCGCACTGCGGGAGCGCGGTCTCGCCGACGATGCGGAGGCTGCGCGTCGCCGTGCGGCGTTCCTGGCCGAGGCGGGCCGCCTGCTCGCCGAATCTGTGGATCAGTCGAGCACGCTCGTCGCCCTCACCAAGCTCGCGCTTCCAACACTCGGTGCGTGGTGCATTGTGGACATTCTCGAGGAGGGTGACGCCATCCACCGTCTCGGCATCTACCACCCCGATCCGGAAAAACAGAAGCTCGCACAGGAGCTGGAAGAAAGCTGGTTTCCCGAGGCCGACGATCCGTTCGGCGCAGCCGCGATGCTGCGGAACGCGCGTACGATTGCCATTACCAGCGACATTGAAGCTACGCTCGCTGCTACCGCGCACAGTCCGGATAACCTGTACATCCTGCGTCAGCTCGGGATCGGGTCTCTGCTGACGGTGCCGCTCATCGCGCGAAAGAGACTGCTGGGTGCCATCACCTTCGTCAGTGCGCAGCGCGGTGTTTCGTACAGCCCGGAGGACGTGCAGCTCGCTGAAGACGTCGCGAACCGAGGTGCGCTTGCACTCGATAATGCCCAGGTCTACGACCTGGCGCTGGTGCTTCAGAGGAGCGCCGAGACCGCGAACAGGGCGAAGACGGCGTTCCTTGGCGCGATGAGCCACGAGCTACGCACGCCACTCAATGCGATCGGCGGCTACATCGACATCCTCGACATGGGACTGCGCGGACCCGTGACTGCGGGACAGCACGCCGACTTCGCGCGCGTGAAAACCAATCAGCAGCACCTCGCGTTGCTCATTACCGAAATCCTCAACTTCGTGCGGGTTGGGAGCGGCCGTCTGCAGTACGCCTTTGGCGATATAAAAGCTTGCGATGCCATGCGGCACGCCATCGAGCTGATCGAGCCGCTCTTCGCACAGAAGGGTCTCAAGTTCAACGGGGTCGGCGGAGATCTGGACACTGTTGCACACGCGGATCCCGAGCGAGTGACTCAGATTCTGGTGAATCTTCTCTCGAATGCCATCAAGTTCACGGCGGCGGGGGGCGAGATAAGCGCCGACTGCGGATCCACCCCTGACACGGTCACGCTGCGGATTGGCGACACGGGAATCGGCATTGCCCCGGACAAACACGAAGCGATCTTCGAGCCGTTCATGCAGTTGAAGGAGGGGCTTACCGATCGGGAGGGCGGCGTCGGGCTGGGATTGGCGATAAGCCGCGACCTTGCCCGGGCCATGAACGGCAATCTCACGGTAGAGAGCGGCGAAGGGGAAGGTGCGCGCTTCACACTTTCACTTCCCCGCGCTACCGAACAGCAAGAACCCGAATAGAGCGATTTCGGCGAGTGCGGGCGCCAGCTCTCACGGCATTTTATCGCAGATAGCGCTGGACGATCGCTCGAAACAGTCTAGGTGGATTCCCAAGTCTGCTCGAGCCAGAAGCCCGCGATGAGTTGCGGGTTTTCCCTGATGTAGGTACGCTTAGAAGCCGACCAATACTACACCAGATGCTCGGCTGAAATTCCTTCCGCGCTCCTGGCGACGCCCACCATTACGGCATCGCCATGCTGACAAAGCCTCAACTCCACTCAGACCTACAGAGCGCAAGAGCTGGGCACCCAGCGCCGCACGTAGACCTGGCGCGCTTTCGCACGGACCTTCGCGAAGCCGGCGTCGAGGAGATGATCGGGACTCTGCTCCAGACGTTCGTGGAAGATGCTCCCGCGCGCTTCGCGGCTCTCGAGCAGGCGGTGAAAGAAGGAAATGCGAAAGCGGTTGAGAGCGCGGCGCACGCATTCAAATCGGGCGCGGGTACTATCCGCGCTGCTCTTCTCGCTGAGGGACTAGGACAAGCCGAAGTCACCGGCCGTGCCGGAAACCTCGAACCGATGACCGGGTTGCTCGAGGGGATCCGCCGTGAATACCTGGCGGTCGTGAGCGAGCTCGAAGCAACGCCACAGAAATGACAAATGCGTAGCTTCGGCGCCGGAGGCGCTGTTCGGGCGGCGCATGCCTCGAGCACATGGGACATCTAGCCAGTCGCGAAGATGTCGACGCGTGCGTCGCTGACCTGGAGCGCGAGACGCTCGGTCTGGACGAGGCCCTCCTGAGCATGACTGAGGAAGCGGTCGGGTGAGGTAAGGGAGTCACAGCTGTCGTGTTCTCCTACAAGAGCGGGGCCTTTCTACGTCACCTGACGCATAGAGTCCCCGGGGCGGACAAGCGATTCTGGACTGGAGTCAAGGTCTCTCGTCGCCACCCCAACACCTACTCTCATGAAAACGATTCTCTATCGCTCGCTCCGAGCGGTCGCGGTGGTTTCCTGTCTCGTAAGCTCGGTCGGGTCCGCGCGAGCCCAAGCCAGGAACGAGTTACCGTCACGAGCCGCTGATGCGAGCGCTCGGTCAGTACCACCCGGCGTGACGAACAGTCTCATGTTCGGAGTTCACTATGGTGTGCCTCTGAGATGGTCGGCGGTCCTTGCCGCTTCGTTACCAACTAGCGGCAACGAGGGCAAGGCGTTCGTCGCGGCTGAGCCCGGGTTTGGGCAGCGCGGACTGTTGACGGCCGACATAAGTCTGATGCTGTAGATCTCGACGGCGGCTTCGCACAAGTGTAGGGGATTGGGGAACTTTCGATCTCACCCGCTCAAGCGTATTTCTTCTTGTGCGGGTTTTTGTTTTCGTACGAAAATCTCAAGCCATAAGGAGGCCAGATGCCAAGGATCACCACCAAAGACGGAGCGAAGATCTTCTACAAGGACTGGGGATCGGGTCAACCGGTCGTCTTCAGCCACGGTTGGCCGCTCAACGCCGATGCCTGGGACGACCAGTTGTACTTCTTCGCCACGAACGGCTATCGCGCCATCGCCCATGACCGCCGCGGGCATGGCCGCTCAACTCAGACTTTCGCCGGCAACGACATGAACACCTACGCCGATGACCTCGCGGCGCTCGTTGAAGAGCTCGACTTGACGGACGCGATACACATCGGACACTCGACCGGTGGCGGCGAGGTGGCCCGCTACATCGGCCGGCACGGCACCGAGCGCGTGGCGAAAGCAGTGTTGGTGGGCGCTGTTCCCCCGGGCATGCTCAAGACTGCGGCGAATCCGGATGGAGTGCCCATCGAGGCGTTCGACCAGATTCGCGCCGGCGTGAAGGCGGACCGGTCACAGTTCTGGAAGGATCTGAGTCTGCCTTTTTACGGCGCCAACCGGCCCGGGTCGAAAGTATCACAGGGAATCAAAGACGCATTCTGGCAGATGAGCATGACGGCAGGTTTCCCCGCCGCGTACGACTGCGTCAAAGCGTTTTCAGAAACCGTCTTCACCGACGACCTCAGGAAATTCGACATCCCCACGCTTGTGATCCATGGCGACGACGACCAGATCGTGCCGATCAACGTCGGTGGTCTTCGCTCTTCCAAGATGATCAAGGGCGCCACGCTCAAGATCTACAAAGGCGCGCCACACGGGCTCATGTCGACGCATAAGGAGCAATTCAATGCCGACTTGCTGGAGTTCTCCCGCCAGCAGCCTCAGGCCGCCACTTCGGTGCGGCGTGAAACGTCAACCGGTGCGACGGAGACGAGAGCAGATCTTTCTTGACGAGGTTCCGATGTCCCGTTTGATCGGCACCAACCCGCCGGGCGCGAACCCGCGCTCGGCGGAGCCGAGCTCGCCGTAACGGTTCAGACGCTGGTTACACTCGGCAAGAACGCTCGCACCGCGTCGATCGTGTCCGCGTCGGCTGCGCTCTTGTCCGGACGATATCCCTTTACGCGCGCGAATCTCAGCGCCACGCCGCCCGGATACTGTGGACTGCGCTGGACATCGTTGAACGCGATCTCCACCACGAGCTCGGGGCGAACGTACACGATGTGACCGTCGCGACCAACTTCGCGAGCGAGCAGCTCTTTCGTCTGCCACTTCAGCATTTCGTCTGTCATGCCCTTGAATGTCTTTCCCAACATCACGAAGCCGCCGGTCGCTGGATCACGGGCGCCAAGGTGAATGTTGCTCAACCAACCCTTTCGCCTCCCCGAACCCCACTCCACCGCGAGTACCACGAGATCCAAAGTGCGCGCCACCTTTACCTTGACCCACGCAGAACCGCGCCGCCCCGCCGCGTACGGCGCGGAGAGCGACTTGACCATGACACCCTCGTGCCCGCGCGCCAAAGCGTCCGCCTGAAATCGCGACGCTTCTTCTGGATCCCCGGTCATGATCCGCGGCACTCCTTAGCGAGGCCGGCAAGACGCCGTCGAGTCGCTCCAAGCGCTGGGATAGTGGGTCGTCCACGATACTATCGCCGTCCTGTAACAGGACATCGAAGAAGAACGCCGTGAGTGGCAGCTCGGCGCGAAGCTGCGCGACCTCCAGGCGCCGGCCAAACCGGCGCATTGTGATTTGAAAGGGGTGTGGTTTCGCGTCGGGAGCGAGGGCGATGACCTCGCCGTCGAGGATCAGCTCGCGGGCAGGGAGTGCTCTCACGGCCTCGACTACTTCCGGCACGGCAGCCGTTACATCGTTGAGGTTGCGAGTGTACACGGCGACGCGATCGTCGCGCCGATGCACCTGAATCCGGGCTCCGTCGAGCTTCCATTCCACAACCGCCGGGGCGCCCGCGCTCAAGGCGTCAGCAACCGTCGGCGCGGAATCCGCGAGCATCGGCTGCACCGGTCGGAACACTTCCAGTTGATACTGTCCGAGCCCTGCGCCACCGTCAGTGAGCGATACACGCGCGATCGCCCCGAGATCTCCGGCCATCATCGCTGCACGCCGCACGTTATCAGCCGGCAGGCCAGCGGCTTTTGCAATCGCTTCGAGGAGCACACCATCGAGCGCTCCCTGTCGCACCGCGCCGACGATGAGAGCCGCCAGGAAATTCTGTTCCACGGCAGTCGCACGCGCGAACAGGTCGCCGAGCAGCCGCGCGCGCTCCCGTCCTGAATTCTTGCCACGCACCGACAGCAGTTGGTCGAAGGCGCTGTCGACGTCGCGCAGATCGAGCGTGGACGCCGTTGCCGCCTGGCGGGCCCGCGCCGAGGCGATGCTCGCCCAGCCGGCGCCAAGTCGGCCTTGGCGCGGCCAGCCCGTAAGGAATCCGACGGCGATCGGTAGATCATCCGGCGGAACTCGCGTCAGCAGGGCCGCAAGCTTCGAGATTTTGTCGAGGCGACCAGGGGTTTCCGCAACGGTTGTGGAAACCTGGACCAGTTCTTCCAATTTCATCACTGAATTCTATAACACGGCTCGCTGGACTAA